>JBFGZI010000074.1:0-9219 GCA_041586855.1 Oceanisphaera sp.
ATTCGGTCTGCCGGCCAAGTCACTGAACTTCGTGTTCCACGGTGGCTCCGGCTCTTCTGCCGAAGAAATCAAGGAGTCCATCGGTTACGGGGTGATCAAGATGAACATAGATACCGACACCCAGTGGGCGACCTGGGCCGGTATCATGGCGTACTACAAGGAAAAGGAAGCTTATCTGCAGGGTCAGATTGGCAACCCGGACGGTGACGACAAGCCCAACAAGAAATACTACGATCCGCGGGTCTGGCTGCGCGAAGGCCAGAACAGCATGATGACCCGGCTGGAACAGGCGTTCAAAGAGCTGAATGCCGTTAACGTATTGTAAATATTAGCCTTTAAAGTTTGAAATCATACCGGCCCAGTGCCGGTATTTTTTTACACGCATTTCCAGGTTGCCCCTGATACTCGACAAGTACGGCGTGGTGTCGTTTGGCTATCGAATTGCTGTTTTTTTGCTCATTTCTACGCAATAGCCATAACTTCACTAAAATAAGACCCAAGCGCCACTAACCAGGGCAACATTATTCATGCAGGACTCACAATCGGTTCAGGATCCCTTGCTGCATTGCCTGGTGTTCCTGACCAAGCTTTATGGTCACCCCTGGCAGGGGGAAGCCCTGATATCCGGGTTGCCACTGCCGGAAGCCAGGCTGACACCACTGCTGTTCTCACGAGCGGCCGAGCGGGCCGGCTTGTCGTCACATCATGCGACCCATGTGCTTGATGACATCGCAGACCTTTTACTGCCTTGTATTCTGCTGCTGAAAGACGGTGGCGCCAGTGTATTACTGGAAACCGATCCCGAACAGTCACGATTCAAGGTGATGCTGCCGGCGTCGGGAGAAGGTGAACAGTGGCTGTCGCGCGATAAGCTCGCGGCCTGTTACCGCGGTCAGGCTATTTTTACCAAGCCTAAATTTCGCTTCGATGAACGCTCCCCCAGGATCCTGGACAGTCATGACGGGCATTGGTTCTGGGGTACCTTGCGGCGATCTTCTTCCATCTATCGGGATGTGCTGGCAGGCTCCCTGTTGATCAACATCTTTGCTCTGGTCACGCCCCTGTTCACCATGAATGTGTACGACAAGATAGTGCCCAACCTGTCTTTCGACTCTTTATGGGTACTGGCTGTTGGCGCCGGCATCGTGTTCCTGTTCGATTTTGTGATGCGTATGCTGCGCAGCCACTTTATCGATGTGGCCGGTAAAAAGTCGGATGTGCTGCTGTCGGCGCAGATTTTCTCCAAGGTGATGGGCATGCGCATGGAGGCCCGGCCACCTTCTACCGGCGCCTTCGCCAAACATCTGCAGGAATTCGAGTCGGTGCGGGATTTTCTGACCTCGGCCACGGTGGCGGCGCTGGTCGATATTCCTTTTTCCTTGTTGTTTCTGCTGATTATCTGGGTGTTCGCTGGTTCTATGGTGTGGGTGCCGGTTATCGCGATGTTATTGCTGCTTGGCTTCAGTGCACTGGTGCAAGGACCGCTGAAACGCAGTATCGAGGAGGGTTCCAGGCTGGCATCCCAGAAAAATGCCAACCTGGTGGAAGGTATTGCGGGGCTTGAAACCATCAAGCTGTTTGGTGCTCAGGGCGCGTTCCAGCACCGCTGGGAGCAGGCGGTAAGCCATATTGCCAGTTGGGGCATGAAAACCCGGCGTCTGACCAACTCGGTATCTACCCTGGCCAGTGTTACTCAGCAATTCTCCACCGTCAGCCTGATCGTGCTGGGGGTGTACCTGATTGCCGCCGGTGACTTGTCCATGGGCGGATTGATAGCGGCGGTGATGCTGAGTGGCAGGGCCATAGCGCCCATGGTACAGCTGTCGGTGTTGTCGACTCGCTATAACCAGGCCCGATCTGCCATGGGGATCCTGGAGCAGATCATGGCGGCCCCCGAGGAGCAGGAAGCGGGGCGGCGTTTTATTCATCATCCGGTATTCAGCGGTGACATCCAGTTTGATCAGGTGTGTTTTCGTTATCCGGGCTCCGAGCATGATGTGTTGAGCAACCTTAACCTGCATATCAAGGCCGGAGAAAAGGTGGCCGTTATCGGTCGCATCGGCTCGGGCAAGACCACGCTGGAGCGGCTGGTGGCGGGCCTGTATAAACCGACCGGCGGGGCGCTTCGTATCGATGGCATCGACATCGGCCAGCTGCAGCCGGCGGCACTGAGGCGCAATATCGGTTGTGTGCCTCAGGACGTGAATCTGTTCTTCGGCACCATTCGCGACAATATAGTGATTGCCAACCCGTTGGCGGAAGAAAGTCAGGTGCTCAAAGCTGCTCAGCGGGCGGGGGTGACTCTGTTTACCAATCAGGATCCCGATGGTCTGGATAAACAGGTAGGAGAAGGCGGTCGCCAGTTGTCCGGTGGCCAGCGCCAGGCGGTGGCCATCGCCCGGGCGTTGCTGAATGATCCTGTGATGTTGATGATGGACGAGCCCACTTCCAACATGGACAACCGTTCAGAGCAATATATTCGTCAGGAGCTGCTCAAGCTCAGGGCCGAACAGACCCTGTTGCTGGTGACTCATCGCACCTCCATGCTGGAGGTGGTTGATCGGGTCATAGTGCTGGAGCAGGGGAAAATAGTGGCGGACGGCCCCAAAGCGCAGGTATTGCTACAGCTGAAGTCTGGTCAGGTGCGTAGCAGGGAGGTCAGTAATGGCTAAACAGACACTTCCCCCCGAGTTGCTTGACTATACCAACGACACGGCTGCCGCCGTGCTGATGAATACACCCAGGGGGGCGCGAGTTCTTCTGTGGAGCATGCTGCTGTTTGTGACGGTGGCCTTGATATGGGCGTATTTTGCCGAGCTGGAAGAGGTCACCTCGGGCATGGGCAAGGTGATCCCTTCCAGCCAGATCCAGGTGGTGTCCAATCTGGAGGGGGGAATAGTCCGGGAGCTCTATATCCGTGAAGGACAGCAGGTTGAAAAGGGACAGGCGCTGCTGCTTATCGATGACACCCGTTTTCTGTCTGATCTGCGGGAGCGGGAGCAGGAAATTGCCGCCTTGCAGGGTGATGTGCGGCGGTTAAAGGCAGAGGTGAATTCGATTCATATTCAGGAAGATTCGAACCTGGCCTGGCGCGAGCAGGTAAAGGTTGAAAAAGTCGACCTCGAGTTTCCCGAGGATTTTCGTGAGCAATATCCGGGGCAGCCTGATTTTCAGCGATCCCTGTTCAACGAGCGATTGGGATTCGTCAAAAACCAGCTGTCCATTTTCGGCAATCAGATAGAGCAGCGTGAGCAGGAAGTCATCGAGACCAATGCCAAGGTACGTACACTGCAGCGAGGGGTCTCGCTGGCCGCACGGGAAGTGAACATGAGCCGTCCGCTGGCCCGGGAAGGCATAGTACCCCAGGTGGAAATTCTGCGTCTCGAACGGCAGCTGAACGAGATGCAGGGGGAGCTGGAGTCGACCCGCTTGCTGTTACCCAAGCTCGATGCCTCCCTGCGGGAAAATATCTTCAAGCGTAAGGAAGTGGCGTTGACCTTTCGTTCCGACGCCCAAAAAGAGCTGAACGAACGGCGTAACCGGCTGGTTCAGTTACAGCAGGGCGAGGTTGGCCTGCAGGACAGGGTGCGGCGAACCTCGGTGACTTCACCGGTCAAAGGTACCATCAAAACCCTTAATGTGAATACGGTGGGCGGCATAGTGCAGCCGGGGGTGGATCTGGTCGAAATAGTACCTCTTGAAGACACTTTACTGGTAGAGGCCCGTATAGAGCCGAAAGATATCGGTTTTTTACGCCCGGGGCTGGAGGCAATGGTCAAGTTTACCGCCTATGATTTCACTATCTATGGTGGCCTGGTTGGTGAAGTGGAGAAAATCAGTGCCGATTCCATCCAGGATGAGGAGGGTAATACCTTTTTTCTGGCGACCATTCGTACCAGTGAAAGTTTTCTGGGACGAGAAACGGCACCGCTCAGGATTATTCCGGGTATGCAGGCCGGGGTCGATATTATAACGGGTAAAAAAACGGTACTGGACTACCTGCTCAAACCCATATTAAGAGCAAGGCAGGGCGCTTTGCGTGAGCGTTAAATCAAGAAGGGAGAAATAAAAATGAAAAAAACGACGATTGCAGTGCTGGTCGGTGCCGCCCTGGTATTGCCGGTACAGGCCCAGACTCTGGAAGAGGCGGTGACCCAGACTCTGATAACCCACCCCAAGGTGAAGGAAGCGTTTCATCTCTACCAGTCCCGGCAATATGAGAAGGATGAGGCATTTTCCGGTTATTTGCCCACCCTGGATGCCAATGCCGGTATCGGCTATGAATATACCGACAGTCCGGGCACCCGCGATGGTGATGCCAGAGCCGACAAGACACTGACACGCAAAGAGGCCGGTCTTTCATTGCGTCAGTTGCTGTTTGATGGTTTCAAGACCTCCAGTAACGTGCACCGAACCCAGGCCGAAGCGGATGCGCAGCGTTATACCCTGCTGTCTGATGCGGAGAATATCGCCCTGCGGGTAGCGGAAGTGTATCTGGACGTACTGCGCCAGGATGAAATTGTCGAGTTGTCGCGCCGAAATCTGGAAACGCACGAACAGATATTATCCGATATTCAACGCCGCACCGACTCGGGGGTGGGTTCTACCGCCGACTTTACCCAGATCCAGGGGCGGGTGGCGCGGGCCTACTCCAATATGACGGCAGCCGAAAACAACCTGCGGGACGCACAAAGCCAGTTTATTTCGCTGGTCAATGACATGCCCGGCGATTTGCGCCAGCCCAAGGCGGATGCCAATTATATACCGCCCACCCTGGATGAAGCGCTGGTGATTGCACAAGAGAAGCATCCGACCCTGGCATCCGCCTCCTTCGATGTGGAAGCGGCGCGTTATCAACATGAAGATGCTAAATCCGGTTTTTATCCCAAGGTGAATCTTGAGCTGGACAGCGGCTGGAATGACGATATCGACGGAGTTCGTGGTCACAACAACGACTTCACCGCCATGGTACGTATGCGTTACAACCTGTTTAACGGCGGTGCCGACGTGGCACGCAGTCGCTCGACCTCGGCGCTGGAGATGCAGGCCAAGGATATTCAGATGAACGCACACCGTCAGGTAGAAGAAGGTATGCGTTTGTCCTGGGCGGCGTATGAATCTCTTGGACGGCAGAAAAACTTTTTGCGCAAACATGTGGAGGCCAGCTTCAATACCGTCGATGCCTACAAAAAACAGTTTTCACTGGGCAGTCGGACCTTGCTGGATGTGCTGAATACCGAAAACGAGTTGTTCGAAGCCCGACGATCTTACATCAATACCGAGTACGATCAGTTGCTGGCGGAGTATCGCATCATGAATGCGTCCGGGCAGTTGCTTGAGGCGTTGCGTTTCACCCAGCCGGAACAGTGGCAGGCTAAAAGCTAAAAAATAAAAAGGAGAGAGATGATGAAAACATGGACTGTATTGGCTCTTTTACTCCCATTAGCCGCCTGTACCAACCTGACGACCGAGCCGGAGCGGGAAACGGTGGCGGCTTTTGATCTGACCGATCTCGACCGTGATGGTGTTATTAGCGCCCGGGACAATTGTCTGGATTCGGTCACGAATTCGGAGGTGGATAACGGCGGCTGTGGTGGTAGTGCCTATAAAGCACTGCAGCAGGATATCATTATCCTGTTTGCCCACGACCGCTCGGAGATCACCCCCAAATACCGGGATGAAATCAACCAGATGGCAACCTTCATGAAGCAAAATCCCGACCTTAAGCTATTGCTGGAAGGGCATGCAAGCCAGGTGGGCAGCGACGAGTATAACCTGGCCTTGTCCAAGCGTCGGGCCGAAGCGGCGCGGCGTGCCCTGATGAAAGCCGGGGTTGAGGGTAATCACCTGGAGATCATCGGTTATGGTGAGAGCAAGCCCTTGCTGATGGGCGAAGATGAGCAATCAGCTGCCGCCAATCGGCGGGTGGTGGGGGCGCTGACCAGCATGAAAGAAGGAGCCAGAATGCGCTGGAACGTCTATAGCGTTGAAAGTTCCAACAAATAATGGGTCGATTTTTCCACCGGCTCTGTGGGCTGGCGGTGCTGAGCATGGTGCTTGGCACGCCAGCCCAGTCGTTACTGGATGAAGACGAAAGCATGGCCGAGGCAGTACACCGTTTTTATGGTGACAAGGCCGCTAACCGTCTTCGAGGCTGGCGACAGCTGGTACGGGAGGGGCAGGCCAGAGACTGGAGTGACAGAGAAACCCTGTCACGAGTCAACATTTTCTTCAATCGCCTGCGTTTTATCGACGATATCAAATTGTGGGGCAAGAACGACTACTGGGCGACCCCGCTGGAGTTTCTAGGTGTGGGCGGCGGCGATTGTGAAGATTTCAGCGTGGCCAAGTATTTCACGTTGCGGGAGCTGGGCATCGATGATGACAAACTACGGCTGGTTTACGTCAAGGCGCTGAGGCTGAACCAGTTTCATATGGTGGTTGCCTATTATCCGACGGCGTCGGAGGTGCCTTTGATCCTGGATAATCTCGACGGCACCATTCGGCGGGCAACGGAACGCGGCGATCTTGAGCCTATTTACAGTTTCAACGGTCAACATCTGTGGCTAATGCGTGAACGAGGCCAGGGTGAGCTGGCCGGTGAGGCATCACGACTGTCTCTTTGGAACGATTTACGTGGCCGCGTCGATGTGAAGCGACTGCAGCGGCCCATCATGAATTTGGATGGTTAACTATGACTCTATACCGGCAACTTCTGGTAACCATGCTGTTGCTTTTTGCCCTGTTGTTCATGACGGCCTATTCGGTTCAGTTCAGCTCAACCCGAAGTTATCTGGCTCAGCAGCAGGAAACCACGGTGATCAATACTGCCACCTCGCTGGGGCTGGCGTTAACGCCCTATCTGGAAACCAGCGATACTCTGGGCGCCGAATCGGTGATCAATGCAGTATTCGATGGAGGTTTTTATCGCAAGGTACAACTCGATTTGCTGGCGGCCGGCCAGAAAATTATCCGCGAACATCAGGCTCAGCCCAGGGATGTGCCTGACTGGTTTGTTGATCTGGGACTCTTTGAGGGCGCCCGGCACGAAGCGGTGCTGACCTCTGGCTGGTTACAGCTGGGGAAACTGTATGTTGAAGGGCACCCCGGGCAGGCTTATTACCAACTCTGGCAGGGCATGAGCTGGCTGGCGGCCTGGTTTCTGGTCTGTTTTCTGCTGGTGTGGGGGTTGCTGATACTGGCATTACGTTATCTGCTGAAGCCGTTGCACGATATTGAAATTCAGGCGCGGGAAATAGAGCTGCACCACTTTGGCAAGTCAATCCCCCTGCCGGGAACACGCGAACTCAGAGAAGTGGTCTCGGCCATCAATAACATGTCCGGAAAGCTGGAAGTCCAGTTCAGGGAACAGGCTGACGAGGCGGAGCGTCTTCGACACAAGGCGTTTCTGGATGAGACATCGGGGCTGGGTAACAGAGCCTATTTTGTATCACGGAGTCAGTCCTGGATCGGCGATGGTACCGGTGGCGCCGTTTTGCTGATAGCGGTGGATATGCTGGAGCAGCTATATCAGGATGAAGGCTTTGATGCTCGGGATCAGATGGTGAGAACCATTGCCGATCATCTGCATCAACTTTGCCGGCGCTTCGGTGAATATGCCCTGGCACGTATCTCCGCTTACGAGTATGCCCTGCTGGTGCCGGAGTCCGATGCCGAACGGCTTTCACTGCTGGGCGACGAGATTAATCGCCTGATTGCCGATCTGGTGATTGACCCGGTGAATGGCCGGGATATTTCGGTGGTGGGAGGGGTATTGGTGCAGTCCGGTGACGATATCGGTCTGTTACTGACCAGTGCCGATAATGCATTGAACAAGGCACGCATGAACGAAGCCGGTGCCGTGGTGATCGAATACCAACAGGAAGCAGACAAGATAGGCAGGTTGGCCTGGAAGAAGATACTGGAAGAGGCATTGGCAGAAGACCGCTTCGAGTTGAACTGCCAGGCGGTGCTGGATTTTAAGGGGCAGCTGCATCATGAAGAGTTGTATATCGGCATTCGCCACGACAGCGTTATCCACAGTGCCGGCCATTTTCTGCCGGTTGCAGAGCAGTTCAATATGGGGGAACGCCTGGACCTGCATATAGTGCAGCGGGCGTTAAGGCTGTTGGTAGAACGGCCGGAACTGCGGTTGGCGGTGAACCTTACCTCGCACAGTTGCCACCAGGCTGAATTCTGGCATGAACTCGGTCTGTTGCTCGACCGGCATATCGGCGTGTGCTCCCGGCTGTTGCTGGACGTGCCGGAAAGTGCTTTTGCCTTTGCCTTTGGCAGGCAATTAGTGACGGCGTCTCTGTCTTCGCTGAATGTGGCATGGGGCATCGATCATTTCGGTCGACACTTCGATTTATTGACCCAGATTGGAGGTGTGGCTCCTTACTACGTCAAGCTGGATCACGGTTACACCAGCCAGGTTGCACAGCCGGGTTATGACGATGCCTTTCTCGCGGCGGTATGCCGTGCGGCGCATAACATGGGGGCTATGACCATTGCCACCCGAGTGGAAACGGACAGGCAGGTCGATGTGCTTAAAACGCTGCATGTGGATGCCTATCAGGGCTTTGTCAGTCCGCCCAGGCGACTCGATTAATCGTTCTATTTTTTCGATGTAATGGATGGCTAGCCTTCGGCTAGCTGCCTATATATTGAGCATGACCTGAGTGGTTTTCGACCCTAGCCTTAAGGTAGTAAAGGCGAATAGGGATAAAAGACATGGAAACCACTCGAATTGATAGTGCTGTTAAAATTGTCAGCCTGCAAGGGAAAGCCTTCATTATCGGCCAGGATGGCACAGTAGAACCCGTCAGTGCGGGTCAGGTGTTGTTGCCCGGCACCCTGTTGCTGACCGATAGCAACTCCCGAATTGTCTATGCCGATGCCCCGCCGGTAGATACGCCACCCACCCCCCCGGTAGATGAAGTGGCCATGGCAGATGCTGGCGCCATTCAGGCGGCCATTCTGGCCGGCCTGGATCCGACCAAACTCTTTGGGGCTCCCGCCGCAGGTAATGTGACACCGGTTGCCACACCTGGCAGCGACAGTGGCAGTGGTAATGCCGGTTTCGTGGTGGTGGACCGAGTGGGTGATTCGGTTACCCCCGAGGCGGGGTTTGATACCGCTTTTGCTCCAGAGTCCTTTGCTTCTCAGCTGCGGGTGCTGCCGGAAGATGAGTCCGACTCCATTCCTGAGCTGGTGATC
>JBFGZI010000075.1:0-9159 GCA_041586855.1 Oceanisphaera sp.
CTGATCCAGCGGGACGGGCAGATGACGCTGAGGCGTTAAATAAAGCTGTAAGCGTTAAGCCACCACTCTGTCTCTTGGTCATACGTTTTTATTGATTTCCGGTGCCAGATTGCAGCGGGAAATCGGACAAAGGGCACTACTCCGTCGACACGCCGTGAATCCATCCATGGAGGCTCGACGGCGCCATCCATGGCGCCAACGGCCGACTGAGCAGACACCCTTTGCCCTCCCGTCGGCAGCGGAGTGGTCTGTCAGTAGTGCTCACCGATAACTCGGAGCCTAAAAAGAGGCGGCTGGGATAGCCTCAGCCGACCATCACATGACAGGACGTCATGTGCTGAGCGTCGCAGGGATGCGGTTTAGCGTGTCGGAAGAGGCTACCCAGTTGCCTCTGAGCCTGTTTTACGGACTGACAGACTTGTGACCCAAGGGCAGGCTGATAGCTGAGTTTGACGCAGGGCGTGGACACGAGAAAGATCAGATAAACAGACAAGACAATAAAACCTTGGATAACAGGCTGAACAAGATGCTGAATTCTATGCTGGAACAAGAAATTCGTTTTAACGTGACTGCGGCCCTGACCGAAGATCTGGGCGGTACCCTGGATCCCGCTCGGGACATTACCGCCCAGCTGCTGCCCGAGCAGCAGCAGGTGGTGGCGCACCTGATCACCCGGGAAGACGGGATCTTCTGTGGCAAGGCCTTTGCCGACGAAACCTTCGTGCAACTGGGGGGCGAAGTCAGGCTGGAGTGGTTTGTCGCCGACGGCGACCGTATCACCGCCGGCCAGCGCCTGTTGACCCTGAGCGGCCCGGCCCGGGCCATCATGACCGGCGAGCGCACCGCCCTTAATTTCATTCAGACCCTCTCTGCCGTGGCCACCGTTACCCGCCGTTATGTCGATAAGCTGGCCGGCACCCAATGTCGCCTGCTGGACACCCGCAAGACGGTGCCCGGCCTGCGCCAGGCGCTGAAATACGCCGTGACCTGTGGTGGTGGGCATAATCATCGCCTGGGGTTGTATGACGCCTACCTTATCAAGGAAAACCATATCTTCGCCTGTGGCGGCATCGACAAGGCGGTGGCCGAGGCGCGTCGCCTGCAGCCGCAAAAACCGGTCGAGGTAGAAGTGGAGTCCCTGGCCGAGCTGGAGCAGGCGCTGAATGCCGGCGCCGATATCATCATGCTCGACAACTTCACCACCGATGACATGCGCACGGCAGTGGCCACCAGTGCCGGACGTGCCCAACTGGAAGTGTCCGGCAATGTCACCCTGGACACCATCGCCGCCTATGCCGCCACCGGCGTCGACTTTATCTCGGTCGGCGCCCTGACCAAGCATGTACAGGCGCTGGACCTGTCGATGCGGGTGCAAGCTTAAAATACAGTGAGGAGTGAAGGGGTAGGCGTGAGGAGTTCTCATGCTTTCCCTCACCCCTCACCCCTCACCCCTCACGGTCATTTATTTGGCCTTACCAATCAATCTAACTGGTGTTTTCTCTCGGCTGGTCTAGCTTTAGGAGCCGGTGCCTTGTTACTGGTCGTTTTACCGTCCATTGTGTGCAATCCGAATTAATTTATTGGACATTTTATCTCCGCTCTGATACCTTTTTTTAACAGTGTTAATTGGTCTTACCAATCACAAAGCGGACCCGATGTCATACCAGCGTATCAAACAGCCTAAACTCGCCGACACCATCGCCGCCAAAATCGAGCAGATGATAGTGGAAGGCAGCCTGCAGCCCGGACAGCGTTTGTTGCCGGAGCGGGAGCTTGCCGAGCAGTTCGCGGTGTCGCGACCCTCGGTGCGAGAGGCCATTCAAAAGCTGGAAGCGCGTGGTCTGGTGTCCCGGCGTCAGGGGGGCGGCACCTATGTGCAGAACGCCCTGACCAAGGGGCTGGCCGATCCCCTGTTTCAGCTGCTGGCCGAACACCCCGAGTCGCAATACGACCTGCTGGAGTTTCGCCACACCATGGAAGGTATTTCCGCCTTTTATGCCGCCATGCGTGGCACCGAGGCCGACTTCGATACCATCCGTGATGCCCAGCAGGCGATTATTACCGCCCAGGAAAAGGGTGATCTGGCCGGCGAGGCCAAATATGCCGCCGAGTTCTACCTGGCGGTGGCGGCAGCGGCCCACAACGTGGTGCTGCTGCATCTGTTGCGTGCCATTCAGCCGATGCTGGAAACCAGCATATTGCGCAATATCAAGATTCTTAACCGGCGCGCCGGTATGGTGGAGAGGATTCGCGTGCATCGCGCCAATTTGATCCAAAGCATATTGTCTCGCGAGCCGGAACAGGCCAGGGATGCTTGTCATGAGCACCTGGCCTTTATTGAAGAAACCCTGCTCGACATTCAGCGCGAAGAAAGCCGCATTCAGCGTTCTTTGCGCCGGACCCGTCAGCAGGAATAAATATGCCTTCGGCAACGACGAAACCCATGGGCAGGTGCCCCAAACGAGATAGGAAACAGCCATGTCTGATATCCTGAACAACGATGTGGATTCAATAGAAACTCAGGAGTGGCTTGATGCCCTCGAGTCATTGATCCGTCAAGAAGGACCTGAGCGCGCCCAGTACATCTACGAGCGCCTCACCACCAAAGCCATCAAGTCCGGTGTGGCTGTGGCCAGAAATGCCCACGCAGACTACGTCAACAGCATCAAGTCTGAAGACGAGCCTGAGTACCCGGGTAACTGGGATCTGGAACGTCGTATTCGCGCCATTATCCGCTGGAACTCGGTGATGATAGTGCTGCGTGGCTCCAAGAAAGATCTGGATCTGGGCGGACACATGTCTTCCTTCTCTTCCAGTGCCACCATGTACGAAGTGGCGTTCAACCACTTCTATCGCGCCCGTAACGAAAAAGACGGCGGCGATCTGGTGTTCTTCCAGGGCCATATCTCGCCCGGTATCTATGCCCGTGCCTTTGCCGAAGGTCGTCTGACCGCCGCCCAGCTGGACATGTTCCGCCAGGAAGTAGACGGCAAGGGTATTCCGTCCTACCCGCATCCCAAGCTGATGCCCGACTTCTGGCAGTTCCCGACCGTATCCATGGGTCTGGGTCCGATCAACGCCATCTATCAGGCACGTTTCCTCAAGTACCTGACCAACCGCGGCCTGAAAGACTGCTCCGAGCAGCGCGTATACGCCTACCTGGGCGACGGCGAGATGGACGAGCCGGAATCCAAGGGTGCCATCACCATAGCGGCGCGCGAGAAACTGGACAACCTGTGCTTCGTCATCAACTGTAACCTGCAGCGTCTGGATGGCCCCGTTATCGGTAATGGCAAAATCATCGACGAGCTGGACGGTATCTTCAACGGTGCCGGCTGGAACGTGGTCAAGGTTATCTGGGGTCGTCGCTGGGACGAGCTGATCGCCAAAGACAAGAGCGGCAAGCTGGTTCAGCTGATGAACGAAACCCTTGACGGTGACTACCAGACCTTCAAGTCCAAAGACGGCGCCTATGTGCGCGAGCATTTCTTCGGCAAATATCCCGAGACCCTGGAACTGGTCAAGGACATGTCCGACGAAGAAATCTTCGCCCTCAACCGGGGTGGTCACGATCCGGCCAAGATGTACGCCGCATACAAAAATGCAGCCGACACCAAAGGCAAGCCGACCGTTATTCTGGCCAAGACCATCAAGGGTTACGGCATGGGTGACGCGGCCGAAGGCAAGAACATTGCCCACCAGGTCAAGAAGATGGACATGTCTTCGCTCAAGCACTTCCGTGACCGCTTCAACATCGAAGTGAGCGACGAAGAGCTGCCGAACCTGCCTTACATCGAAATCAAGGAAGGCACTCGCGAGCACGAATACCTGCATGCCCGTCGTCAGGCGCTGAAAGGCTATGTACCGACTCGTCTGGAACAGACCACCGACAAGCTGCAGATCCCCGAGCTGGCCGAATTCCAGCCGCTGCTGGAAGAGCAGAAGCGTGAAGTGTCCACCACCATGGCCTTCGTTCGCGCCCTGAACATCATGCTCAAGAACAAGTCCATCGGTGAGCGCATAGTACCGATTCTGGCCGATGAAGCCCGTACCTTCGGTATGGAAGGTCTGTTCCGCCAGATTGGTATCTACAGCCCCAACGGTCAGAAATATACCCCGCAGGATCGAGAGCAGGTTGCCTACTACAAGGAAGACATCAAGGGTCAGGTACTGCAGGAAGGCATCAACGAGCTGGGTGCGACTTCTTCCTGGCTGGCTGCCGCCACCTCTTACAGCACCAACGACTTCCCGATGATTCCGTTCTACATCTACTACTCGATGTTCGGTTTCCAGCGCGTGGGTGACCTGTGCTGGTTGGCCGGTGACCAACAGGCTCGCGGCTTCATGATCGGCGGTACTTCCGGCCGTACTACCCTGAACGGCGAAGGTCTGCAGCACGAAGATGGTCACAGCCACATTCAGGCGAACGTGATCCCCAACTGTATCAGCTACGATCCGACTTACGTGTACGAAGTGGCTGTTATTGTACAGGATGGTCTGCGTCGCATGTACGGCGACAAGCCGGAAAACATTTACTACTACCTGACCACCCTGAACGAGAACTACCATCAGCCTGCAATGCCGGAAGGTGCCGAAGAGGGGATCCGCAAGGGTATCTACAAGCTGGATACGGTTGCCGGTGATAAGGGCAAGGTTCAGCTGATGGGCTCGGGTACCATACTGAACGATGTACGTGAAGCGGCCAAGCTTCTGTCTGAAGAGTACGGCATTGGTTCCGACGTATTCAGTGTGCCTTCGTTCAACGAGCTGACCCGTGACGGTCAGGACTGTGAGCGCTGGAACATGCTGCACCCGACTTCAGAGCCGCGTGTACCTTACATCGCTCAGGTAATGGGTGAAGCTCCCGCCATTGCCGCTACCGACTACATGAAGAACTATGCCGACCAGGTACGTGCCTTCATGCCGTCTGCCAGCTATAAAGTACTGGGTACCGATGGTTTCGGCCGTTCCGACAGCCGTGAAAACCTGCGTCGTCACTTCGAAGTCAACAAGCACTATGTGGTGATTGCCGCTCTGACCGAACTGGCCAAGCAAGGCACCGTAGACAAGCAGGTTGTGGCTGACGCCATCACCAAATACGGCATCGACGCCGACAAGATCAACCCGTTGTACGCATAAGGGGTAATACATGTCTAAAGATATTCTGGTGCCGGATATCGGCGCAGACGAGGTTGAAGTAACCGAGATCCTGGTGGCCGTGGGCGACAAGGTCGAGGAAGAGCAGTCCATCCTCGCCGTGGAAGGTGACAAGGCCTCCATGGAAGTACCTGCCCCAAGTGCGGGTGTGGTCAAGGAAATCAAGATTGCCGTGGGCGACAAGGTCAACACCGGCAGCCTGGTCATGGTTTTTGAAGCAGAGGGCGGCGCCGCCGCCCCGGCCGAAGCAGCGCCTGCTGCCGCCGCCCCTGCAGAGGCGGCCCCGGCCGCCACTGCGTCGGCCCTGAAAGAAGTGCAGGTGCCGGACATCGGTGGTGATGAAGTCGAAGTCACCGAAATCACAGTAGCAGTGGGTGACACCGTCACCGAAGAGCAGACCCTGATCGCGGTAGAAGGCGACAAGGCGTCCATGGAAGTCCCTGCGCCCTTCGGCGGCAAGGTAGCCGAAATCAAGATTGCCGTGGGTGACAAGGTCAACACCGGCTCTCTGATCATGGTATTCGAAGTGGCCGGTGAGACGGCTCCTGCAGCCGCAGCCCCTGCCGCTTCTGCCCCTGCCGCCGCGACTGCTGCCCCCGCAGCGGCCGCCGCCAAAGACGTCAATGTGCCGGACATCGGTGGTGACGAAGTAGAAGTCACCGAGGTGATGGTAGCAATAGGCGACAAGGTGGAAGCCGAACAGTCCATCCTGACCGTGGAAGGTGACAAGGCTTCCATGGAAGTGCCTGCGCCCTTCGCCGGCGTGGTGAAGGAAATCAAGATCGCCACCGGCGACAAGGTCTCTACCGGCTCTCTGGTGATGGTATTTGAAGTGGCCGGTGCCGCACCTGCTGCAGCCCCTGCGGCCGCGCCTGCCCCTGCTGCTCCGGCTCCCAAGGCCGAAGCACCTAAAGCCGCCGCCGCGCCTGCCGCCAAGGCCGAGTTCGTCGAGAACAACGCCTACGTGCACGCCACGCCGGTGGTGCGTCGTCTGGCCCGTGAATTCGGTGTCGACCTGTCCAAGGTTGCCGCTACCGGTCCCAAGAGCCGTATCCTGAAAGAAGACGTCCAGACCTACGTCAAGGGCATCATCAAGCAGGTTGCCGGTCAACCTGCCGGTGTGGCCGTTGCCGGCGGCGGTATGGAAGTGCTGGCCTGGCCCAAGGTCGATTTCTCCAAGTTCGGTGAAATTGAAGAAGTGGCCCTGACCCGCATCCAGAAGATCTCCGGTCCCAACCTGCACCGCAACTGGGTGAAAATCCCGCACGTGACGCAGTTTGACGAAACCGATATCACCGAGCTGGAAGACTTCCGCAAGCAGGAAAACGCCATCGCCGAGAAGCAGAAGCTGGGTTACAAGATCTCCCCGCTGATCTTCATCATGAAGGCCGCCGCCAAGGCGCTGGAAGCCTATCCCAAGTTCTGCTCTTCACTGTCACAAGACGGCCAGTCTCTGGTGATGAAGAAGTACATCCATATCGGTGTGGCGGTAGATACCCCCAACGGTCTGGTGGTTCCGGTGGTTCGCGACGTGAACAAGAAAGGTATTCGCGAGCTGGCACTGGAGCTGGGTGAAATCTCCAAGAAGGCTCGTGCCGGCAAGCTGACCGCTTCCGACATGCAGGGCGGCTGTTTCACCATCTCGTCTCTGGGCGGTATCGGTGGCACCCAGTTCACGCCTATCGTGAATGCGCCGGAAGTGGCCATTCTGGGTGTGTCCAAGTCCAGCATCAAGCCGGTGTGGAACGGCAAGGAGTTCGAGCCCCGTCTGATGCAGCCGCTGGCTCTCTCCTACGACCACAGGGTGATCGACGGCGCCGATGGTGCCCGTTTCATCACCATGATGAGTGGTGTCTTGAGCGACCTTCGTCGTTTAGCCCTTTAATGTGACAAGGCAGGCATTCGCCTGCCTTTTTACTTTCTTTTTAGCAACAGAACAGTAAACTTTGGCCCGTTTATCATGTAGTGGTCATATCGAGTCTGGGCGTTTCAGCGGCCCTTGCTCGGCCATTGCCTGAACGGGGCTAAAAATCATAATAGAGGTCACCATGAGTCAAGAAGTCAAAGCTCAGGTTGTGGTATTGGGCGCGGGCCCTGCTGGCTATTCTGCCGCTTTCCGTGCTGCCGATCTGGGTCTGGAAACCGTAATCGTTGAGCGTTATTCAACTCTGGGCGGCGTTTGTCTGAACGTTGGCTGTATTCCTTCCAAAGCGTTGCTGCACATCGCCAAGGTCATCGAAGAATCCAAGATGATGGCCAGCCATGGTGTGACCTTTGGCGAGCCCAACATCGATCTGGACCAGGTTCGTGCACATAAAGAAAAAGTGATCGGTCAGCTGACTCAGGGTCTGGGTGGCATGGCCAAGATGCGCAAGGTCAAGGTCGTGAACGGCTTTGCCAAGTTCACCGGTGCCAACACCATGGTCGTGGAAGGCGAGGGTGGCAACACCACCATCAACTTCGACAATGCCATCATCGCCGCCGGCTCTCGTCCGATCAAGCTGCCGTTCATTCCGCACGAGGATCCTCGCGTGTGGGATTCTACCGACGCCCTTGAGCTGAAAGAAGTGCCCGAGAAGCTGCTGGTCATGGGTGGTGGTATCATCGGCCTGGAAATGGGTACCGTGTATCATGCCCTGGGCTCCAAGATCGACGTGGTCGAGATGTTCGACCAGGTGATCCCGGCGGCCGACAAGGACGTGATCAAGATTTTCACCAGGCAGGTGAAGAACAAATTCAACATGATGCTGGAAACCAAGGTCACCAAGGTAGAAGCCAAAGAAGACGGCATCTATGTGACCATGGAAGGCAAGAAGGCTCCGGCCGAAGCCCAGCGTTATGACGCCGTGCTGGTGGCCATTGGCCGTAGCCCGAACGGCAAGTCGCTGGACGCCGAAAAAGCCGGTGTTAACGTGGACGAGCGTGGCTTCATCAACGTCGACAAGCAACTGCGTACCAATGTGCCGCACATCTATGCGATCGGCGACATCGTCGGTCAGCCGATGCTGGCACACAAGGGTGTGCACGAAGGCCACGTGGCAGCCGAAGTGATTGCCGGCATGAAGCACTACTTCGATCCTAAAGTGATTCCGTCTATCGCCTATACCGAGCCGGAAGTTGCCTGGGTTGGCGTGACCGAGAAGGAAGCCAAGGAAAAAGGTCTGAATGTTGAAGTGGCCAGCTTCCCCTGGGCGGCCTCCGGCCGTGCCATCGCCTCCGACTCTTCCTACGGCATGACCAAGCTGATTTTCGACAAGGACACCCAGCGTGTTCTGGGTGGTGCCACTATCGGTACCAACGCCGGCGAGCTGCTGGGTGAAATCGGTCTGGCCATCGAAATGGGTGCCGACGCCGAAGATATCGCGCTGACCATTCACGCTCACCCGACTCTGCACGAGTCCATAGGCATGGCGGCCGAAGTATTCGAAGGCACCATCACCGATATGCCAAACGCCAAGGCCAAGAAAAAGAAGAAGTAAGTTTCTTCTTGTTGCCTTTAATATCTGCGCCCGGCTCGTTAGCTGGGCGTTTTTATTTCAGGGATTAGGGACTTGGGAATAGGGATTGGTGGATTATACTGCCAGCCCCCATTCCCCATTCCCCATTCCCCATTCCCCATTCCCCATTCCCCATTCCCCATTCCCCACCGGCGGCATACAATGCGAACATCATTTTTCCTGTTGCCGCCGGATTGCCATGCGTCCCTTTCTCTTGCTGTTGACCCTGTTGTTGTCTCTGCCAGTGCTGGCCGAACGGCCCAGAATTGCCCTGGTATTAAGTGGGGGCGGTGCCAAGGGAGCCGCGCACATAGGGGTGATCAGAATGCTGGAGCAGCAGCGCATTCCGATAGATATGGTCACCGGCACCAGCATGGGCGCCTATGTGGCCGGCATGTATGCCCTGGGGCTGGATGCCACCGAGCTGGAGCAGCAATTGCTGGCGCTGGACTGGAATCAGGGCTACCAGGACAAGGTGGGACGGGACCAGCTGTCGCTCCGGCGC
>JBFGZI010000076.1:0-9116 GCA_041586855.1 Oceanisphaera sp.
CATCCCCGAGCCCGAGCGTGCCGTTGACGGTGCTTTCCTGCTGCCGATCGAGGACGTGTTCTCCATCCAGGGCCGTGGTACCGTTGTTACCGGTCGTGTTGAGCGCGGTATCGTTAAAGTGGGTGAAGAAGTGGAAATCGTGGGTATCAAGGATACCATCAAGACCACTTGTACCGGCGTTGAAATGTTCCGCAAGCTGTTGGACGAAGGTCGTGCCGGTGAGAACGTGGGCGTTCTGCTGCGTGGTACCAAGCGTGAAGACGTTGAGCGTGGCCAGGTGCTGGCCAAGCCGGGAACCATCAATCCGCACACCGGCTTCGAGTCCGAAGTATACGTACTGTCCAAGGAAGAAGGGGGTCGTCACACACCGTTCTTCAAGGGCTACCGTCCCCAGTTCTACTTCCGTACTACTGATGTGACCGGTACCATAGAACTGCCGGAAGGCGTTGAAATGGTCATGCCCGGCGACAACATCCAGATGGTGGTCAACCTGATTGCCCCCATCGCGATGGAAGAGGGTTTGCGCTTCGCCATCCGTGAAGGTGGCCGTACCGTTGGTGCTGGCGTAGTAGCCAAAATCATCGAGTAATTGCGCTTACAATCGCATCGGAAAGCCCCTATAATAGGGGCTTTCTTGTATTAGGGGCGTAGTTCCAATTGGTAGAACGGCGGTCTCCAAAACCGACGGTTGGGGGTTCGAGTCCCTCCGCCCCTGCCATTTACCTCGCCCACAGCGGGGTTTTCGCGTCTGTGACAGACTCAAGTTTTTAGACAGGTAGCTTATGAGTGCAAACACTGAGAGCCAGGGCGGGGCCAAAGACACCCTATTATGGGGGCTGGTTTTCATTATTTTGATCGCGGCCGTAGTCGGCAATTATCTCTATAGTGATCTGGCGGTGGTTATTCGTGCTGCCGGTGTCGTGGTGGCTGCGGGCGTAGCCGGTGCGCTGGCCTATCAGACCCAGAAAGGCAAGAGCAGTTTTGCCTTCGCCAAAGAATCACGTCTGGAAATGCGTAAAGTTGTCTGGCCGAGTCGCCAGGAAGCAATCCAGACTACCCTGATCGTATTGGCCGTCACCGCTCTGGTTGGCCTTTTTCTGTTTTTGCTGGATGGCCTGCTGGTGTGGCTGGTCAATCTGGTCACCGGAGTATAAGGATTAACCATGTCAGAACCAGAACAAAGAATGCGTTGGTATGTGGTCCAGGCGTTTTCCGGGTATGAAGGTCGCGTCTCCAAGTCGCTGCGTGAATATATCAAGATGCACGGCATGGAAGAACAGTTCGGCGAAGTGCTGGTTCCTACCGAAGAAGTGGTAGAAATGCGCGCCGGCCAGAAACGCAAAAGCGAACGCAAATTCTTCCCCGGCTATGTGCTGGTGCAGATGCAGATGAACGATGCCACCTGGCACCTGGTACGCAGCATTCCCCGGGTGATGGGCTTTATCGGCGGTACGCCCGAGCGTCCGGCACCCATTTCCGACAAGGAAGCCGACGCCATCCTCAACCGTCTGCAGGATGCGATCGACAAGCCGAAACCCAAGACGCTGTTCGAGCCGGGCGAAGTGGTTCGCGTCTCCGATGGTCCTTTTGCCGATTTCAACGGCGTAGTGGAATCAGTCGATTACGAGAAGAGCCGGGTCAAGGTATCGGTACTCATCTTCGGTCGTTCTACACCGGTGGAACTGGAGTTCGGTCAGGTAGAAAAATCCTGAGCGAAATTCAGCCATAAAACTTGCTAGGGGCGGCAAATAAAACTACAATTTGCCGCCCTTTTAACACCGGGGAGCCTTTCAGGAGCAAGACTCCGAGGCGCTATCACCCATTAACGAGGTAATCTCAATGGCTAAGAAAGTACAAGCCTACATCAAGCTGCAGGTTGCAGCCGGTGCAGCTAATCCGAGTCCGCCCGTTGGTCCCGCTCTGGGTCAGCACGGCGTTAACATCATGGAATTCTGTAAGGCCTTCAACGCCCGTACAGAAAGCCTGGAAAAAGGCTCGCCGATTCCGGTTATCATCACCGTATACAGCGACCGCTCCTTCACCTTCGAAACCAAGACTCCGCCCGCAGCCTACCTGCTGCTGAAAGCGGCTGGTCTGAAGTCTGGCTCCGGCAAGCCCAACACCGATAAGGTGGGTACCGTTACCCGCGAGCAGTTGGAAGAAATTGCCAACGTGAAGCTGCAAGACATGACCGGTTCCGATCTGGATGCCCGTGTTCGTTGTATCGAAGGTACTGCCCGGTCCATGGGCCTGGTAGTGGAGGGCTAAGACGATGGCTAAACTGACTAAGCGTATGCGTACTATCCGTGAGCGTGTAAACGCCACCAAAGAGTACGAAATCAACGAAGCCGTTGCCCTGCTGCAAGAGCTGGCTACCGCCAAATTCGTAGAAAGCATCGATGTTGCCGTTAACCTGGGCATCGACGCGCGTAAATCCGACCAGAACGTACGTGGTGCTACCGTACTGCCGAACGGCACCGGTCGTGACGTTCGCGTTGCCGTATTCGCCCAGGGCGCCAACGCCGAAGCAGCTACTGCTGCCGGTGCCGAACTGGTCGGTATGGACGATCTGGCCGATCTGGTCAAGAAAGGCGAAATGAACTTCGACGTGGTTATCGCCTCTCCCGATGCCATGCGCGTTGTGGGTCAGCTGGGCCAGATCCTGGGCCCGCGCGGCCTGATGCCGAACCCGAAAGTGGGTACCGTGACCCCGAACGTTGCCGAAGCCGTTAAAAACGCCAAGGCCGGTCAGGTGCGCTACCGTAACGACAAGAACGGTATCATCCACACCACTATCGGTAAGGTTGATTTCAACGCTGAAAGCCTGAAAGGCAACCTGGAAGCCCTGCTGGGTGCGCTCAAGCGTGCCAAGCCTGCTTCCGCCAAAGGCGTGTTCATCAAGAAAGTGACTCTGTCCACCACTATGGGTGCCGGCGTGACTATTGAACAGGCTAGCCTGGACGCTTAATAAGCATTTACAAGGTGCAAAAACTTGCGTAGAATTTTGCGCCTTGTGATTTGGTTGGGGGCTTCGACTCCCGTCCAAGACCGCTGGAGACTTTAACGTCTTAATTTTCCAGCGTAGATGGTGCCGGGACCCAGTTAGAAAGCATTCCTTTCTTCTGGAATCTGCCACCTTGGTGCCCCTTGTGAATAAGGGGCGTGTGTTTAATCTGGGTATATCCCAGGTGGATCCAGGAGTTTAGCCAATGGCATTAAGACTCGACGACAAAAAAGCAATTGTTGCTGAAGTCAACGAAGCTGCCAAGGGCGCCCTGTCTGCAGTAGTTGCCGATTCTCGCGGCGTTACTGTAGCTGCCATGACCACACTGCGCAAGCAAGCCCGTGACAACGGTATCTACCTCAAGGTAGTCCGTAACACATTGGCTCGCCTGGCAGTGGAAGAGACCAGCTATGAGTGCCTGAAAGAGGTATTCGTTGGTCCTACTTTGATCGCCTTCTCTAACGAGCATCCCGGTGCGGCTGCTCGTCTGTTCAAAGATTTTGCTAAGGAACAGAAAGAGTTTGAGGTTAAAGGTCTGGCATACGAGGGCGAGTTTATCCCCGCAGCCGATATTGACCGTCTCGCAAAACTGCCGACTTACGACGAAGCAATTGCGAAGCTGATGGCGACCATGAAAGAAGCCTCTGCTGGCAAGCTGGTTCGTACCATCGCTGCCCTGCGCGACAAGAAAGAAGCCGAAGCCGCCTAAGCTGTTTCTGGCTGCTTGATTACCGAAAACTTCAGAACATTAGGAATTTGAGTCATGTCTATCACTAAAGACCAAATCATCGAAGCCGTTGCAGAAATGTCTGTAATGCAAGTTGTTGAACTGATCGAAGCTATGGAAGAGAAGTTCGGCGTTTCTGCCGCTGCTGCTGTTGCCGTTGCCGGCGAAGCTGCTGTTGTAGAAGAGCAGACCGAATTTGACGTTATGCTGACCGCAGTTGGCGCCAACAAGGTTTCTGTTATCAAAGCCGTTCGTAGCGCTACCGGTCTGGGCCTGAAAGAAGCCAAGGGCCTGGTTGAAGCCGCTCCTTGTGCCGTTAAAGAAGCACTGAGCAAAGGCGAAGCCGAAGCACTGAAGAAAGAACTCGAAGAAGCCGGTGCTTCTGTTGAGCTCAAATAAGCTATTTTATAGCTTAGCGGCCTGAGCAATCGGGCTAGGGCTGGTGAATCTTTATTCACCGGCCCTTTTGCGCTGTAGGATGAGAGGAATTTTCACATCGTTTGGGCCTCTTGTTGTACCAGCCACCGGATGTTGTCGAGACATTCGGTCTGAAAAATAACGATGTTTTAGAGCTGTCCCATTTGGACAGAGTGGGTCACTTATCAGCGAGCTGAGGAACCCTATGGTTTACTCTTACACAGAGAAAAAGCGCATTCGTAAGGACTTCGGTAAACGTGACCAGGTCTTGGACACGCCTTACCTGCTATCAATCCAGCTTGACTCCTTCAAACAGTTTATTGAAGCAGATCCGCAAGGCGAGTACGGACTGGAAGCGGCTTTCCGCAGCGTTTTCCCCATCACCAGCTATTCCGGCACTGCCGAATTGCAGTATGTCAGTTTCCGTCTGGGCGAGCCCGTGTTTGACGTGCAGGAATGTCAAATCCGCGGTGTTACCTATTCGGCACCGCTGCGTGTGAAGTTGCGGATGGTCCTGTATGACAGAGAGGCTGCGGCCGGCACTGTCAAGGACATCAAAGAGCAAGAAGTCTACATGGGCGAAATCCCGCTCATGACTGAAAACGGTACCTTCGTTATCAACGGTACCGAGCGGGTAATTGTCTCCCAGCTGCATCGCAGCCCGGGTGTGTTTTTCGATCACGATCGCGGCAAGACCCACTCTTCCGGTAAGGTCCTGTATAACGCGCGTGTGATCCCCTACCGTGGTTCCTGGCTCGATTTTGAGTTTGATGCGAAAGACAACCTGTTCGTTCGTATCGACCGTCGTCGCAAGCTGCCCGCGTCCATCATACTGCGCGCCCTGGAATACAGCACCGAAGAGATACTGGAGCTGTTCTTCGAAACCACCCGTTTCGAAGTGGCCGACGGCAAGTTGATGATGGAGCTCAAGCCTGAGCGCCTGCGTGGTGATACCGCCTCTTTCGACATCCTGGTGGATGGCGAAGTGCTGGTTGAGACCGGACGCCGCATTACTGCCCGCCATATCCGTCAACTGGAAAAGGCCGGCATCGACAAGATTGAAGTGCCGGTGGAATATGCCGTCGGTAAAGTGTCTGCCAAGGATTATATCAACGCCGATACCGGTGAAGTGATCATCCCTGCCAACAGCGAGCTGAGCCTGGAAAACCTGGCCAACCTGTCTGTGGCCGGCATCAAGCAGTTCGAGACCCTGTTCACCAACGAACTGGATCACGGCGCCTACATGTCCGAGACCCTGCGTATCGATTCTTCCAACAGCCGCCTCGAAGCGCTGGTGGAAATCTACCGCATGATGCGTCCCGGCGAGCCGCCGACCCGCGAAGCTGCCGACACCCTGTTCGAAAACCTGTTCTTCTCCGAAGACCGTTACGATCTCTCCACCGTAGGCCGGATGAAATTCAACCGTCGCCTGTTCCGGGATGAGTCTACCGGTGCCGGCACCCTGACCAAGTCCGATATCGTCGACGTGATGAAGCGTCTGATCGACATCCGTAACGGTAACGACGAAGTGGACGATATCGACCACCTGGGTAACCGTCGTATCCGTTCCGTGGGCGAGATGGCAGAGAACCAGTTCCGCGTCGGTCTGGTCCGTGTCGAGCGGGCGGTGAAAGAGCGCCTGTCTCTGGGCGATCTGGACACCCTGATGCCGCAGGATCTGATTAACGCCAAGCCGATTTCGGCGGCCGTTAAAGAGTTCTTCGGTTCCAGCCAGCTGTCCCAGTTCATGGATCAGAATAACCCGCTGTCGGAAGTGACCCACAAGCGCCGTATTTCGGCTCTGGGCCCGGGCGGTCTGACCCGTGAGCGCGCCGGCTTCGAAGTGCGAGATGTACACCCGACCCACTACGGTCGTCTGTGTCCCATCGAAACGCCTGAAGGTCCGAACATCGGTCTGATCAACTCATTGGCCTGCTACTCGCGCACCAACGAATACGGTTTCCTCGAGACTCCGTATCGCAAGGTGATCGACAGCAAGATTACCGATGAAGTGGATTACCTGTCCGCCATCGAGGAAGGTCACTTCGTGATCGCCCAGGCCAACGCGGCCATCGATGAAGAAGGTCGTCTGCTGGACGAGCTGGTACCGTCCCGTCACAAGGGTGAAGCCACCTACATGAACGCGGATCAGGTCCAGTACATGGACGTGAGCCCGCAGCAGATCGTTTCTGTTGCTGCCTCCCTGATCCCCTTCCTCGAGCACGATGATGCCAACCGAGCCCTGATGGGTTCGAACATGCAACGTCAGGCCGTACCGACTCTGCGCGCCGACAAGCCGCTGGTAGGTACCGGTATCGAGCGCGCGGTTGCGGTAGACTCCGGTGTGACCGCGGTCGCCAAGCGTGGCGGCACCGTCGACTACGCCGATGCGTCCCGCATCGTGGTCAAGGTGAACGAAGAAGAGATGCTGCCCGGCGAAGCCGGTATCGACATCTATAACCTGACCAAATACACCCGTTCCAACCAGAACACCTGTATCAACCAGCGTCCTTGTGTGATGCCGGGCGAGCGGGTACTGGCCGGTGACGTACTGGCCGATGGCCCGTCCACCGATCTGGGCGAACTGGCGCTGGGTCAGAACCTGCGCGTCGCCTTCATGCCCTGGAACGGTTACAACTTCGAAGATTCCATCTTGCTGAATGAGCGGCTGGTAGAGCAAGACCGCCTGACCACCATTCACATTCAGGAACTGACCTGTATCTCCCGTGACACCAAACTGGGTCCGGAAGAGATCACCGCCGACATCCCCAACGTGGGTGAAGCGGCACTGAGCAAGCTGGATGAGTCCGGTATCGTCTATGTGGGTGCAGAAATGCAGCCCGGCGATATCCTGGTCGGCAAGGTGACGCCGAAAGGCGAAAGCCAGCTGACCCCCGAGGAGAAGCTGCTGCGAGCCATCTTCGGTGAGAAGGCGTCCGACGTGAAGGATTCTTCACTGCGGGTTCCCAACTCCGTATTCGGCACCGTTATCGACGTGCAGGTCTTTACCCGCGATGGCGTGGAAAAAGACAAGCGTGCTCAGGACATCGAGCACATGCAGCTCAAGCAGGCCAAGAAAGACCTGACCGAAGAGTTCAGCATCCTCGAAGACGGCGTTTACGCTCGTGCCCGTAACGTGCTGATCGCCTCCGGTGTCAGTGCGGCACAGGTCGAGAAAATGGCTCGTAACCAGTTGCTGGAACAGGCAATCGACGACGAAGCCAAGCAAATCGAGCTGGAACAGCTCGCCGAGCAGCATGCCGAGCTGAAAGCGGATTTCGACAAGAAGTTCGAGAACAAGCGTCGCAAAATCACCCAGGGCGATGATCTGGCCCCGGGTGTACTGAAAATCGTCAAGGTTTACCTGGCGGTCAAGCGTCGCATTCAGCCGGGTGACAAGATGGCGGGTCGTCACGGTAACAAGGGTGTTATCTCCACCATAGTGCCGGTAGAAGACATGCCGCACGATGAACACGGCACCCCGGTCGACATAGTGCTGAACCCGCTGGGCGTACCCTCGCGGATGAACATCGGTCAGATCCTCGAAACGCACATGGGCCTCGCGGCCAAGGGCGTTGGCGAGAAGATCGACCGCATGATCAAGGAACAGCAAGAGCTGGCTCGTCTGCGTGAATTCATCCAGGAAATTTATAATCTGGGTGACAACGTGCAGCAGAAAGTGGACTTGTCCACCTTCAGCGACGAAGAAGTCCGGGTGCTGGCCAACAACCTGCGCAATGGTGTGCCGATTGCCACGCCGGCCTTCGACGGTGCGAGTGAGCAAGAGATCAAGCGCCTGCTGAAGCTGGCCGATCTGCCGGAGTCCGGTCAGATCACCTTGTTCGACGGTCGTACCGGTAACACCTTCGAGCGTCCGGTCACCGTGGGCTATATGTACATGCTGAAGTTGAACCACCTGGTGGACGACAAGATGCATGCCCGTTCTACCGGCTCCTACAGTCTGGTTACCCAGCAGCCGCTGGGTGGTAAAGCCCAGTTCGGTGGTCAGCGTTTCGGTGAGATGGAAGTGTGGGCACTGGAAGCATACGGTGCCGCCTATACTCTGCAGGAAATGCTGACCGTCAAGTCGGACGATGTTAACGGTCGTACCAAGATGTACAAGAACATCGTGGACGGCGATCACCGCATGGAGCCGGGCATGCCCGAGTCCTTCAACGTATTGTTGAAGGAAATTCGCTCCCTCGGTATCAACATCGAGCTGGACGAAAGTTAAGGCGACAGACTGCCTCGGAAATAACGGCGCCCCCTTTTCCTTTGGGAAGGGAGGGCGCCCAGGTAGAACTCCTCACAGGAGACTAACGTGAAAGACTTGCTTAAGTTTTTGAAAGCGCAGAATAAGACCGAAGAGTTTGACGGTATCAAAATCGGTCTGGCCTCGCCGGACATGATCCGCTCCTGGTCCTATGGCGAAGTCAAGAAGCCAGAGACCATTAACTACCGTACCTTCAAGCCGGAGCGTGACGGCCTTTTCTGTGCCCGGATTTTCGGTCCGGTCAAGGACTATGAGTGTCTGTGCGGTAAGTACAAACGCCTCAAGCACCGTGGTGTTATCTGCGAAAAATGTGGCGTTGAAGTTACCCAGACCAAGGTGCGCCGTGAGCGCATGGCTCACATCGAGCTGGCCAGCCCGGTTGCCCATATCTGGTTTTTGAAGTCCCTGCCTAGCCGTATCGGCCTGTTGCTGGACATGACACTGCGTGATATCGAGCGGGTGCTGTACTTCGAATCCTTCGTGGTTATCGAGCCGGGTATGACCAACCTGGAGCGGAGCCAGATGCTGTCTGAAGAACAGTACCTGGATGCGCTGGAAGAATGGGGTGATGAATTCGACGCCAAGATGGGTGCCGAGGCCGTACTGGCCTTGCTGCGCGACATCGATCTGGAAAGCGAAATCAACACCATGCGCGAAGAGCTGGGTCAGACCAACTCCGAAACCAAGCGCAAGAA
>JBFGZI010000077.1:0-9110 GCA_041586855.1 Oceanisphaera sp.
GGCTCGACATAGCCGGGAATGGCATCCGGCTCGGGCTGAAAGCCCATGGTGGTGGTCAGCACCAGTTTCCTTACCCGCTCCGGGTGCCGGTGGGCCAGTTGCATGGCCACCCAGCCGCCGAGGGACTGGCCTTCCACGAAGGCGGCGTCGACCCCCAGCTGGTCCATCACCTCCAGCACCTGATCCGCCAGGGTGGGGATGATGTCGGGGTTGAACCCCTCGGTCTGGGAGCGGCCGTGCCACAGGAAGTCCATGGCGATAACCCGGAAATGCCGGGCCAGGGTCGGGATATTGCGGGCGTAGTTTTCCAGGTGCCCGCCGGTGCCGTGCAGCAGGATCAGGGCCGGGCCCTGGCCCGCCTCCAGCACCCGGGTGCGGTAGCGGCCCTGGATCTGGTAGACCTGGGCGCCGAGCAGTTCGACCCAGTAGCCGGGCTGTGATTTTTTATCGACTTCTTTCATTACTGTGTGCCTCTTATAATTATGAAGTGCGCAAAAAAAATCTCAGAGCTTGGTCGCCTTGCTCTGGGAGATGGGGCCCTTGAGGGTGCCGTCGGATTTTTCCAGGCCGAAGGTCCACTCGGAAAAGATGTGGGCCTGGGCGGCGAAATCCTGGGATTCCCATGCCTCTGTGACCACGTCCTCGTCCGCCGCATACTCCCAGGCACCGCCGAACGGCGACAGGAAGTACCAGAAGCAGGCGGAGGACACCGCATGACGGCCCGGCCCGGCGAAGGTCTGCCAGCCCTTGGCGTCCAGCCCCTGGCCGCCGCCGATCACCTCGTGCACATCCCGTACCTTGAATGCCAGGTGGTTGAAGCGGGTGCCCGGCTGGCGGCCGTTCATCAGGAACAGGTGGTGGTGATTGCCCGTCGGGGAGCAGCGCAGGAAGACGCCCCGCTCGGCGTAGCGGTCGGAGACGATAAAGCCCAGCCGCTGCTGGTAGAAACGGGCGGCTTCCCCGGCGTGATCCACGCCGATGGCGATATGGCTGATTTCCCGGGGCCGGGCCTGGGTGTAGCGGTTGGCGCGGCGGTTGATGCGGTCCGGATGGCCGGGCGCGTTGTAGCGGGTCGGCTCCGCCGGCCGGGTGCGGCGCTGGGCCAGCCGGAAGGCCAGGCCTATGCCCAGATCGTCCACGCTGTGCAGCACGCCCTGAGCATCGAATTCGGCCTTGCGATCCCGGCCCAACTCCTCCTGCAGCGCCTTCAGCGCCGCTGGGCTGGCCACGCCCCAGACGATTTCCACCACGCCGCTGTCGGCACCTATCGGGGTGCGGGCCGGGTCGTCCCGGTCGGCCCGCACTACGGCCACTTCGGAGCCGTCTTCGGCCGCGAACAGCAGGTTGTCGGCCTCGCTTCGGGTTTCAGTCAGGCCCCAGTCCAGGGCGAAACGGCGGGCGTCGGACGGGTTGTCCACGGCAAATCTGACGCCGTCAATGCCGGTCAGTTCGAAACGGTTGTTTGCAGTCATCTCAATTCCTTTGTTGACCTGGTTTACGAATCCATCCGCCGCTAGCCGGATGGGGTTGATGTTTTGTCCTGGGCGCGCCAGGAGGCCATCAGCCGGGTGGCCCCGCCGCTGCGCAGCTGCAGGTGTTCCCGCATGGCGTTTCTGGCAGCCTCGGCGTCACCCCGGCGGATGGCGTCGACGATGCCCTGATGTTCGTTGTACATGCCGTCGAGGCTTTCATAGGACTCGATGCTGGCCCTGCGCACCGCAGAGATGGTGCGCTCGCACTCGGTTATCTGGTGGATCAGCACGCTGTTGCCGCAGCCATGCACCAGGGCGTCGTGAAACCGGGCATCCAGCCGCTGGTAGTCTTCCCGGCTATCGTTGCCGGCCACCCGGCCAATGTCTTCGTGCAGGGCCTCGAGGTTGGCGCGCTGCAAGGGGGTCAGCCGTTTGGCCGAGAGGCAGGCGGCAAAGCCCATCAATTCCGCCAGCACCTCATAGGTGTCGAAAATCCGCTCCAGGGACACGCCGACCACCACGGCGCCCCGGCCGCGTTGCAGCTCCACCAGACCGGTGGCGCTGAGGTTGAGCAGGGCTTCCCGCACCGGGGTACGGGAGGCCTCGAAGCGTCTGGCCAAGGCCATTTCGTCCATCAGTTCGCCGGGAGCGAACTTGCCGGCGAGGATGTCCCGTTCCAGGGTCTTGGCGATTTCAAGTGATTTTCTAGCCATAATAATTCTATTCGTTCCATAATTATGAAAAACTATAACGGCATTATAACGTTTGATCAAGATGGATAACATGGCTCGCGCAGGGTCATTCAACAACAGTAAGGAGAGTAATGATGGCTAGATTGCCGGAACTTAATTATCAGCTGGCGGGGCCGGACGGGGCGCCCTGGGTGACCTTTATCCCCGGGATCGGCAACGATGCGAGCTTCTGGGCTTTCCAGGCCGAACGGCTGGCGGCGCGGTTTCGGGTGCTGACCTTCGATCCCTGGGGCCATGCGGGCAGCCCGCCGCCGCCCCGGGAGTGCGGCTTCAAGGACACCGTCGAGGGCATTATCCAGTTGTGGGACCGGCTCGGCGTCGACCGCTCCAGCCTGGTGGGCCTGGGTTTCGGTGGCTCCACCGCGCTGGCGTTGGGGCTCGACCACCCGGAGCGGGTCGAGCGTATCGTGGCCTGCTGCTGCCGCCCCCGGCAACCGGATGACAGACGTGACTTCTGGCGCGGCCGGCTCGGCAAGGCGCGTGCCGAGGGGCTGGGACAGCTGGCCGACGCCACCGTCGACCGCTGGCTGAGCGAGGCGTTTCGTGCCCGGGCACCGGAGGTGGATGCGCGGCTCAGGGCCATGTTCAAGCGCACCTCGGTCGAGGGCTACTGCGCCTATGTGAATGCCTTTATCGAGATGGACTTCGACACCCGTCTGGCAGCATTGCGGGTACCGACCCTGCTGGTGGCGGCGGAGCAGGATCACGGCGGCGGGCCGGTGGCAGATATGCAGGCGATGAGCGCCCGCATCCCCGGGGCGCGGCTGCAGGTGCTGGCCGACTGCGGCCATATCTGCAACCAGGAGGCCCCCGAGGCGGTGACCAAACTGTTGGAAGGGTTTCTGGGATAACCGAGTCTGGCCTGCTCGTCATATGGATATTTATTATTCGCCATAGGCGATATCAGCAGTGAAATAAAAAATGTTTTTTATATGGCCGGGTTATGCGGTTATTGGATATCCACCCGTAAATGCGATTTCAGCTATACGGATATTGCATGGCTTTGTTTAATTGATGCCGAGCCATCAAAATAATGGATATCAGCTTTCACTCAAATAAAACTTGAAAAAAATTTATCCATCATGGCTGGTAAGTTTTGCAATTGGTGAATGGTTTTTAATTTGAGCCAAGGGTCACACATTTTACAATTAACCAACATTTATCACTGACATTGGCGTCGCCATCGGGGGTATATTCAGCGGCTAGTCCTGGCGGCCCTTCTGGCGCCAGGTGCCGTCGGAAGTGGCCTGGCGCCAGGGCTGACCCGTTCCGGTTGGTCATGCCAGCCCCGTCGGCTGCGATTATCCGATGAATGAAATTCAAGATATGCAATGAATGGATGTCTGAATTGATTCCCAGTGACTTGGCTTTGGTTCTCCCCTTTGGTTAGGTTGAGTAATGGAAGACATAACAAGTAATCGAGGATTAAGGAATGTATAAATTCAATTCCGTCAATCAAGGTGATGACGCACGGTATATCAATGAATTGTGCGACCGAGCGGAAACCGCATTGGAGCAAGGGCTGTTGCCCGTCGAATTACTCTGCGACGATAAATTGTTCCGCGCGGAAATGGAGCGGATATTTACCAATACCTGGATTTTCCTGGCCCACGACTCCGAAATACCCAATAACGGCGATTTCGTATTGCGCCGCATGGGGCTGGATCAGGTTATCGTCGCCCGGGACAACAGCGGGGTGGTGAACGTGATGCTGAACCACTGCCGGCACCGGGGATCCGAGCTGTGCCACGAAGATCAGGGTAACGCCTCCCACTTCAAGTGCCCCTATCACGGCTGGGTGTACAAGAACAACGGCGACTGGGTCACGGCTCCCCACCTGCAGGACGCCTACGGCGGCCGCCTGGACGAGAAACAGTGGGGCCTGCTGAAGGCGCCCAAGGTGGAGAGTTTCCACGGTTTTATCTTCGCTTCCCTGTCGGAAGAGGTGCCCAGCCTGCGTGACTATCTGGGCGACGCGGCCTGGATGCTGGACGCCGTGTTCGGCCTGCATCCGGACGGTCTCAAGGCCATAGCGCCGCCCGAGCGGTTCCGGGTCAAGGCCGACTGGAAGAGCGGCGCCGAAAACTTCTGCGGCGATGCCTACCATGTCAGTACTGCCCACCTGTCGGCCCAGCTGACCGAGTTCATGCAAGGGGTCAGCCAGGTGAGCACCCTGGCGGTGGGCTACCTGTTCGAAAATGGCCACAGTTTTATCGGCCACAGGCTGTCCAGCGCCATGGGGCCTGCCGGCGAACTGTGGGGCTATCCGCAAGAGATGCGCGACAAGTTCCAGCTGGATCACCTGGACGAGGTGCAACTGGAGATGATCACGCATAGGCCGCCCACTATCGGCACCATCTTCCCCAACTTCAGCTTCCTGCGGGTGCCCCAGCCGGCGGCGCCGGGCGGCCGCGCTGTGCCCTTTACCAATATCCGGATGTGGCAGCCCATCGCCCCCGGCCTGATGGAAATCTGGACCTGGGAATTCGAGTTTGCCTGTGCCAGCGATGAGTTCCGTGACGAAGCCTACCAGTCCGGCCAGTTCGGTTTCGGCTCCGGCGGCATTTTCGAGCAGGACGACACAGCGGTGTGGGAAGGGATAGGCAAGGCCGCCAACAGCCCCTGGAACCGCAAGAACGGCACCCTGCTGCACTACAACCAGAAGCGCTGCGAACCGGATCCGCAATGGCAGGGTCCGGGCCGGTTTTTCCCCAACATCTACGGCGAGCGGCTGCAGCAGGAGTTCTGGCGCCGCTATATCAAGGATCTGCGGGACAACGCGGGCAAGACTCAACATAACGCGACCATGGGAGGCTCGCCATGCAGCCGGTAACCACCTCTTTCGAAAGCATGAGCCGGGCCGAACTGCTCGCCCTGGCTCAGGAGTTCCTGGCCTGGGAGGCCAAGCTGCTGGACGACCGCCGTTTCGACGACTGGTACCAGCTGCTGGATGACGAGCTGCTGTACGAGGTGCCGCTCAATATCGCCCGGCAGCTCAAGGCGGAGGAGATTTCCGCCACCGGCTACCGCATTCGCGATGCCAAGAGCCATATCAAGGTGCGCATCGACCGGCTGAGCACCGGCCATGCCTGGGCCGAAACCCCGGTGTCCCGCACCCTGCGCCTGGTGGGCAGCGTGCTGGCGGAGTGCACCGAGCAGCCCGGGGTGATCGCGGTGGAAAGCGCCTTGATGCTGTATCGCCAGCGGGGGCACGACGAGCCGGGCGAGACCATACCGGTGCGTCGGCGCGACCTGCTCAGACTGGACGGTGATCAGTTGCGCCTGCTCAAGCGCCGGGCGGTGATCACCGAAGTGACATTGAGTACGCCAAACCTGGGTGTCTTCCTGTAAGCACCCGCAGCCGCAAGAGAGGGAAGCATGACTGCAAAACGGATTGAAGTGAGTGTGGACGGCAGCAAATGCCTGGGTTACGGCATCTGCCTGGGGCTGCCCCAGGTGTTCGACATGCCCGGTGGCAGCGGCGTGGCGGTGACCAACCAGCAGTATTTCGAGGAATCTCTGCTGGCAGACATCGAGGATGCCGCCAGAAACTGCCCGGCGGCGGCCATCCGCTTTGCCGTGGTGGAAGTGGAAGAGCATTGAGGAGCATCGGATGAGCAACAAGAGACCCGCTTTTATCGGCCGTCGTTTCGACCAGATCTGCTTTGTGGTGGAGGATCTGGAGCAGGCCATGGCGTTCTGGCAAGAGACCAACGGCATCGAGGCCTGGAATGTGGCGGAAGGCCTGGCCCGGGAGCAGATCGAGAAGGAGTACCGGGGCAAGCCGGGCGACTTCCAGTTCAGCTGCGCCTACGGCTTTGCCGGCGACTGTCTGATCGAACTGGCGCGCCATGACGGCGGCGACAGCGTATACAAGGACTGGCTGGAGGAGAACGGCAAGGGACCCCATCATGTGGGCTTTCGGCTTGAGGATGCGGACGAGTACCATGAGGCGGCAGACTACTACCGGCAACTGGGTATCGAGAAGGCCATGGCCGGTTTCTTCCAGGGCCCCTTCGGCAACTGCCGCTGGGCCTACTTCGACACCCGCGAGCAGATCGGTTGCTATACCGAGCTCTACTATGTGGACGGCGAACTGAATGCGCGTATGGCCCGTTTGCGTAGTGGCGAGCGTGTCAGCATCACCTCCTGAGACGATGCCTTGTGCTGCCGGGGCTGGCCCCGGCCGCTTTTTTGCCAGCTTCTCGTTTATGGACGAACGGTATGAACAATCAACACTGCATTATCGTCGGTGGCGGCCATGCCGCCGCCAAAGTCGTCGCCAGCCTGCGTGAGCAGGGCTGGAGCGGCGCCATCACCCTGATTTCGGCGGAGCCGCACCTGCCCTACCATAGACCCCCGCTGTCGAAGGACTACCTGCTTGGGCACAAGCCGATCGCGGATCTGCTGATCGAGCCGGCGGCCTTCTACCGGGAGCACAATATCGAATGCCTGTTGGGCGAGCGGGTGCGGGGCGTCGATGCCGCCGCGCACACCGTCAGCCTGGAAAGCGGCCGCGTGCTGAGCTACACCAAGCTGGTGCTGGCCACGGGTGCCAAGGTGCGTCGCCTGCCGGTGCCCGGCGCCAGCCTGCCCGGCGTGCACTACCTGCGCACCGCCGAGGACGCCGACGCCATTCGTCGCCATGCCGTCGCCGGCAGGCAGGCGGTGGTGGTCGGCGGAGGTTACATCGGCCTGGAAACCGCCGCCGTGCTCAGGAAGCTGGGCATGGCGGTGACGGTGCTGGAGGCGTTTAACCGTATCCTGCGGCGGGTGGCCACCGAAGAAATCTCCACCTTCTTCGAGCGGGTGCATCGGGAGCAAGGGGTGGATATCGTCAATAACGTCATCGTCGAGCGCCTGGAGGGTGCCGAGCGGGTGCAGCAGCTGGTGTGCAACGACGGCCGTCGCTTCCCGGCGGATCTGGTGGTGATCGGCATCGGCATACTGCCGCGCACGTCCCTGGCCGAAGGGGCCGGGCTCAGGGTGGATAACGGCATCCTGGTGGATGAATACTGCCAGACCAGCGATCCGGACATAGTGGCGGCGGGGGACTGTACCGAACACCACAGCCTGGTCTACGACAGGCCCATCCGCCTGGAGTCGGTGCAGAATGCCCTCGCTCAGGCGGTGACCGCCGCCGGCACCCTGCTGGGCCGGCCAAGGCCCTACCGGGAGCTGCCCTGGTTCTGGTCGACCCAGTACGACGTCAAGCTGCAGATTGCCGGCCTGAACAGCGGCTTCGATCAACTGGTGGTGCGTGGTGATATAGACCGGGGCCGCCAGGTCAGCATTTTTTATCTGCGGCAGGGGCGGATCATTTCGGTCTACGCCATCAACAATCCCCCCGACTTCGCCCTGGGCAAGCGGTTGATCGAGCAGGGGGTAACGGTCGACACCGCCATGCTGGCCGATCCTGCCGTGCCGATGCGGGCGCTGTTGCCCCGCTGAGTCGGGTGTCAGCGGGACCGGCTCAGTCGTTGCTGTATTTCGCCAAAACGTTGTTGCTCCAGCTGACCGAAGCCGGGCTGTTTTTTGGCTTTCAGGCGATTGAGCAAGGGAGTGCTGATACCGCACAAGAAGCAGGCCAGGGTGTGGTTGCTGAGCATCTGTTGGCTGTCGGCCTGCAACCCCTGGCACCAGTGCTGCAATTGCTCGGTGGCGGGCAGCGGCGGCCGTTTTGGGACGGGTAACTGCGCCGGCTGACCGGTACAGACCGAGCAATGGCCACAAAGCTCCGGGGACAGATGATCGGCAAAGTAAGCGGCCAGTCGATGGCTCAGGCAACGATCACTCTCAAAGAAGCCGATCATTTCCGCCACTCGGGTGATCTCGCTCCGTTCCTTCTGCTGGAACAGCTCGTGCAGCCGGGTAGCTTCGGTCTGCAGATCGAACTCTGGCTGTAATACCCGATAGACCTCGATCATCTGCTTGCTTTCCAGGCTGATCAAGCCTTGCTGATGCAGATAATCGAGTGCACTGATCACCCGCTTTCTTTCGCCGCCGTCCTGCTGCCAGATAGCATCAAAATTGACCTGACACCAGCTTCTGGCCAGGGGGGAGCCGTTGAATACGGCGGTGAGAAACGCCTGACGTTCGGGATTGAAACGGCTGAGGATCTCTTCTCGTGATTTGATGAACTTGAAGCGATAATCGGCAAAGTAGCTGTATTGTGGCTCTATAATTCGATTCAATTCCAGGTAGACCAGCAGGGTTTTCAGGGGTAACAGGCGGATGTTGGTACTGTTCGACAGCCGCAGCGGCATCAGTTCCCACTGCTCGCCGGCGTGCTGCAGTTCATGCAGCAAGGCCTTGATGGCATCCGGCTCCGGCGTATCGCCGTAGACGAAATTTTCCAGCACATTGAGCCCGGCCTGGTTGCCGAGCAGGATACAGCGTGATGGCTGGCCGTCACGGCCGGCGCGGCCTATTTCCTGACTGTAATTTTCGATGGATTTGGGCAGATCGTAATGAATCACCCGGCGAATACCGGCCTTGTCCACGCCCATGCCAAAGGCGATGGTGGCGACGATGCAAGGTACGGCTCCTGCCATAAATGCCTGCTGCAGCTGACGGCGCCTGTCCTGATCCATGCCCGCATGATACGCCTGAGCCTGAATACCGGCCGCCGCCAGTCGCTCGGCGACCCGCTCGGCGGTGTGCTGCAGGGTGACATAAACGATGGTGGGCAGATCGGGATCCTCGATCAGCTGCTCGATCAGGGCCGGCATTTTTTCCGCTTCACTAACCGGTATGACCTCAAGGTGCAGGTTGGGCCGATAAAAGCCGGTGATCACCACGTTTTCCTGCAACAAGCCGAATTTTCGCTGCATATCATCGATAACGTTCGGGGTGGCGGTGGCGGTCAGCAGCAGCACCTGGGGGA
>JBFGZI010000078.1:0-9071 GCA_041586855.1 Oceanisphaera sp.
CTGACCGGTTACAAGGTGGGCGGCATCAGTCCTTTCGCCCAGAAAAAGCGGCTGTCCACGGTGCTGGACGCCTCGGCACGGCAGCACCCCTTCGTACTGGTGTCCGGCGGCAAGCGGGGATTGTCGGTGGGCATCACCGCCGACAGCCTGCAGACCCTGCTCGGCGCCGTGATAGCCGATATTGCCGAGTGAGGCGCTAGCAACGCTTTTATACCAATCCCAGTAATGATCTGGTCATATTGAGGCCCCAGACCAGAGGCAACACAGCCGCCTCCCTCGACACGCCATGGACTAAGGCCATCTGAGCTTGGCGATGGCTGCAAACATTCACTGGATGTTTGGTCCATCACCAAACTTGATGCAGGCAGCAAGCTGCCCCCTGGGGGCTCAGAAATGCCGTCTGACCGCCAGGGAGGGCGGGAATGCCGGAACGGCAGGAGCATTTTTCGGCCTTGGCATTTCACGGTCGTGGGAGTCGTTCTCTGTTGCCTCTTCTGGAACACCGAGTTGCCCGCAGACGGCACCTATAGGCAACGCCGGAGCATCAAGGAGGGCAAAGGGATCTGCTCCACCGCCCATCACATGACAGGGACGTCATGTGCTGAGCGTCACAAGGAGGTGCTTGAGCGAGTCGGTGGAGCGGGCCCTTTGTCCGACCTTTGCAGAGCAACCAAATAGATCAGTTATTTAATCTGTTTGGTATTACTCCGCTTATCAATGGGATCATCACTGGGCTTTGATTGCCGCCTGACTACCACTAGGCTGTAGTAACAGCAGTCCCCGTTTAATAGAGACTGCTGCTCACTCCTATCGGCGGCACAAGGAAGATCACATGGGTATTTTAAGCTGGATTGTTTTCGGGTTACTGGCAGGCATGCTGGCCAAGTGGCTGATGCCGGGACGGGACGGCGGCGGCCTTATCATGACCATGCTGCTGGGTATCGCCGGCGCCTTCGTCGGCGGCTGGATTGGCACCCGCCTCGGCTTCGGCTCTGTCACCGGCTTCAACCTCGGCAGCTTCTTCACCGCCATCATCGGCGCCCTGGCCCTGCTGTTCGTCTACCGATTGCTCAGGAAATAACGTCTGACTAAGCGGCAACAGGCAACTCCTTGGCATCAGGGAGGATAAAGGGATCTGCTCCGCCGACCCTCCGCGCCAGGGATGGCGCGGTGGAGCCCCCATGGATGGGTTCACGGCGTGTCGGAGGAGCGGGCCATTTGTCCGACCTTTGCAGAGCACCGAATAGATCAGTGAGTTAATCAGTTTGGTATAACAGCAGACGAAAAAGCAAAAAGGCCGATGGCTACTGCCATCGGCCTTTTTCTTTCCACTGTTTGCCAGTCAGGCTTACAGCACGGCGTTCATGATCAGCACGCCCACCAGACCGGTAGCCCAGGCCAGGGTGGTGGGGATGGACCAGACGATGATCTGCTGTTTCACATCCTTGATACCCATCATGCGGTTGACCACCCAGAACAGGCTGTCATTGAAGTAGCCGAAGAACAGCGAGCCCATGGTCGCTGCCTGAGCCGCTACCAGCATGTTCACACCCGGGATATTCATCAGGATAGGTGCCGAAATGGAGGCGGCGGTCACCATGGCCACGGTACCCGAGCCCTGGATCAGTCGCACCAGGGTCGACACTATGAAGGGGATCAGCACAGGCGGCATCGGCATGCTGGCGATCTGCTCACCGAGCATGGCACCGGCACCTGACTCACGCAGCACGGCACCCAGGGCGCCACCGGCACCGGTTACCAGCAGTATGATACCGGCACTCTGCAGACCTTCCTCCAGGTGCTCCATGGTGTCGTGCTTGTTCATCTTCGGCACCAGGGTGTAAACCGCCAGCAGCACAGAGATGGACAGAGCGATCACCGGGTGACCCAGGTAGTTGAACAGTTGCACCACACCGTTATCGTTCAGTCCTTCCCAGCCGTCAACCTTGCCCAGGGTGCCGAGCAGGGTATTGATGAAGATCAGCGCGATGGGCGCCAGGATCGGCAGCAATGACAGAAACAGGCTGGGCAATGGCTTGCCGGCCTTGGAAGTCAGATACTGGTTATAGGTCTCTTCCAGTTCCTGGCTTTCCGGTATCGCGGGGGGAAGGAAGTGAGGATACTTCTTGCCCAGCCATTTGGCATACAGCACTATCACCGCCACACAGGGCAGTGCCAGTGACAGACCGGCCAGCATCATGGCACCGACCTCGACGCCGAACAGACCGGCCACACCCAGCGGACCCGGAGTCGGCGGCACAGTATGGTGAGTCACCACCAGACCACCGGCCAGGGCCACACCCACGGTCAGCAGGTTGCGCTTGCCTTTCTCGGCCAGAGCCTTGGCAATCGGGTAGAGGATCACGAAAGCAGAATCCACGAAGATCGGTACCGACACTATGTAGCCGGTGATCGCCATGGCCCACTCTTCCTTCTTCTTGCCCAGGGCCTTGATGGCACTGTAGGCAATCTGCTCGGCCGCGCCGGACACTTCCAGAATGCGGCCCATCATCACGCCCAGACCGATGACGATACCGATGCTGCCGAGGGTACCGCCAAAGCCCTTGGTGATAACATTGACGATATCAGCAGCCGCCATGCCGCCCAGGGCACCGGCAATACTGGCCGCGGCCAGCATGGCGATCAGGGCGTGCACCCGGGTTTTAACCACCAGGAAAATCAGGACCACTACGGCGACGGCGAGGCCGATCACCGGGGCCAGGGTGCTTACTTCGGTCATCACCGGGCTCCTTCCATATCATCAGCCATAAAGCGACGGATCACGCTGTCAAAGTCGGCATCCTGCACAAAACCCAGCTTCAGGGCGCGGGTTATGTTGAAGCAACCCGGCCAGCTGGCCACGATGCGGGATACGTCTTCGTCTTTTTCATAACGAATACGAGCGCAAACTTCGTCACCGGCCACCCGGCGCAGGGCTTCGATCATTTCCTGTACGGTCACGGTAATGCCGGGCAGGTTGACGGTACGGCTGTAGCCAAAGGCCTCGGCGGGCACCTGGGCAGCACGTACAAAGTTTTCAATCACGGTGGCCGGAGAAGACAGCCACATGGGCAGGGACAGATCCACCGGGCAGACGGTTTCTTCGCCCTGCAGCGGTTCGCGAAGAATGCCGCTGGCAAAAGAGGACGCCGCCTTGTTGGGCTTGCCCGGACGCACGCTGATGGTGGGCAGGCGCAGCACTCGGCCATCCACGAAGCCCTTGCGGGCGTAATCGTTGACCAGCAGCTCGTCCACGGACTTTTCCATGCCGTAAGAGGACTGCGGGCAGACGGCGGTGTTGTCTTCAATGATCTGAGGCAGGTCGCCACCAAATACCGCCAGTGAGCTGGAAAACACAAAACGACAGCCGGGAGCCTGATGACGGGCCGCTTCCAGCAGATAGCGGGTGGCGTCGATGTTCACCTTGATACCCAGATCGAAGTCGGCTTCCGCATGGCTACTGACGATGGCCGCCAGGTGATAGATCAGGCCGGTATCGGCACTGACCAGCGCCTGTACTTCGGCCTGATCACCCAGATCCGCCTGCACGCAGCGCACCCGAGCGTCCGCTACAGGGGCGGTAGGCTCAATCACATCGGCCAGGGTCAGGGTGCTGAACCGGATCTGCTCTTGCGCAAGTAATGCCTTGGCCAGACGCTGGCCAATAAAACCAGCACCACCGGTAATAATAATGTTCATATGATTCTCCAAGGCGCCCACTGACGCCAGATAAGCTGCAGGGTTAGTGTTGCTTTCTTTATTGCGTACCTGGCGGATTCACCAGGGTCAGTTGCAGGCCGAGGCTGCGGATTTTCTCCGCCGTCTCGTCGGCCAGACTCGCATCACTGATGATGTCGGTCAGTGCCTGCAACGGGCAGATACGGAACATGCCGTACTTGCCATATTTGCTGCTGTCGCTCACCAGAATGCGCCGGCGAGCCACCTGCAGCAGGGTCTGCTTGACCATCACCTTGTTTTCGATGGGGGTCGACATACCCCGCTCCAGCTCCCAGGAACTGGAGCTGATAAAGGCCAGATCCAGATTCAGGCTCTGCAGCAGGCCGGCTGCCGCCTGGCCAACGCAGGAACGGTTGCGCGTATCCACCAAGCCCCCGGTATGGAACAGGGTGAGCTGGGGGTACTGCATCAGGTAATTGATGATGGTGAAGTCATTGGTCACCACCGTCAGGTGAGCCTTGCGGGCTATGCCCTTGGCCACTTCGAAGGTAGTGGTGCCCGCATCCAGATAGATCACCTGGCCGTCTTCAACCATCGCCGCCGCCGCCTGACCAATGGCCACCTTGTTGTTATGGCGGATCCCGGCCTTTTCGCTGTAGGGCAGCTCCTGCTTCACCGCATCATTAAGCTTGACCCCGCCGCTGACCGACACCACCTTGCCCTCTGTTTCCAGCCACTGGATATCCCGACGTATCGTCATATGGGATACGTCCAGCTCCCGGGCCAGTTCGTTGATGGGCACTATGTTGCGCTCGTGCACATAGCGGTAGATGTAATCGCGGCGCTCGGCGGGGAGCATGGCTTACTCCTTGGCAGCCCAGGGGGCGAACCAGCCGAGGCCGGCTTCGGTATTGCCGCGCGGACGGTATTCGCAACCCAGATAGCCTTCGTAGCCCTTGGCATCCAGGTAATCGAACAGCCAGGGGTAATTGATCTCCCCTTCGCTCGGCTCATGGCGATCGGGCACAGAGGCAATCTGGATATGACTGAACTTGCCCCACAGCCGGTCAATGGTGCGGGTTAGATCCCCTTCCATGATCTGGCAGTGGTAGAAGTCGAGCTGGATCTTCACATTAGGTCGGTCAATCTGCACCAGCAGCGCTTCGGCCTGCACCTGAGTGGAAAGGAAATAGCCCGGCATATCGCGGCTGTTGATCGGCTCAAGCAGCACCAGCACGCCCTGTTCCACCGCCTGATCCGCCGCATACTGGATATTGGCGATGTAGGTGGCCTGCTGCTGCTCGGCAGACACGCCGGGCTGACACAGGCCGGCCATGGCATGCAGCTGGCCGCAGCCCAGCACCTTGGCATAGCTCAGCGCAGTGGCCACGCCCTCGCGGAATTCCGCCTCGCGGCCCGGCAGCGAGGCCAGCCCCCGCTCACCCGCATCCCAGTCACCCGGGGGCATGTTGAACAGCGCCTGAGTCAAGCCATTCGCCTTGAGTTCGGCAGCGATGGCATCCTTGTCCTCGGCATAGGGGAACAGGTATTCCACCGCTTCGAAGCCCGCAGCTCGGGCCGCCCGAAAGCGCTCCATAAAGGGGACTTCGGTAAACATCATCGAGAGATTGGCAGCAAACTTTGGCATTTCGTGCTCCTTACATCTTACCCTTGAAGACCTGTTCCAGCTCGTCCACCTGCTCATCGGTCAGGGTGCGCAACTTGCTGTTTTGCAGGATAAAATACAGCCGCGCCGTTTCTTCCAGCTCTTCGGCATTGAACATGGCCGCGCGCAGATCCTTACCGCTGATCACAGGACCATGGTTGGCCAACAGCACGGCGCTGTGCTCCTTCGACAACTTACCCACTTCATCGGCGATACTCGGATCACCCGGGCGGATATAGGGGATCAGCGGCAGCTTGCCGACCCGCATTACATAGTAGGGAGTGATGGGCGGCAGACAATTGGCCGGATCCACACCGTCCACGCACGACAGCGCAGTCAGGTAGGGCGAGTGTAAGTGCACTATGCCACCCGCTTCGGGCCGCTCCCGGTACATGGCGATATGCATCAGCACTTCCTTGGACGGCTTGTCGCCGTCCAGGTGCTTGCCGTCCATATCCACCTTGCTCAACCGGTCCGGATCCAGGGAGCCGAAGCTGCTGTTGGTGGGGGTGGCCAGCAGGTTACCGTCGGGCAGCTTGAGGCTCAGGTTGCCGGCACCGCCGCTGCTGTAACCGCGCTCAAACATGGATTTGGCAATGCTCACCATTTCCAGGCGCAGAGAAAATTCAGTCATGATAAAACTCCTGGGCTTTGGCAAAGAATTGCTCGTCACCGAAATTGCCCGACTTGAGAGCCAGAGACAGCGGTCTGTCCAGCGCCCGCACCCAGGGTACACCCGGGGCGATCTGGGGACCGATATGGAAACCACTTACCGCCAGGGACTGAGTAACGATGCCCGAAGTTTCGCCGCCGGCGACGATAAACTTGGTAAAACCCTGTTCGGCCAGTCGAGCGGCAATGCGGGCAAATACTCCCTCCACCGCCTCGCTGGCACGAGCTGCGCCGAACTCGGCCTGAATGCGGGCAAGCGCATCGGCCGGCTGGGTTGCATAAAGCATGGGCGCGGGGCTGGCCGGCTGGGCTACCACCCAGTCTGCCAGCTCGGCAGCATAGGCCTCGGGGTCGGTCAGGCAGGTCTCGACCTCCACCATGCGGTGCGGCGCCTGCTGTTGATAAGCCGCCACCTGGATATTGGTCATCTGGGAGCAGGAGCCGGACAACACAACGGCACGGCCGGCGGCTTCCGGCGCACCCAGCTCCCGGGCCAGCGCAGCCCCCTCGCCACCGGTGGCATGGCGGGCCAGCCCGGCACCCAGGCCGGAGCCGCCGGTGACCAGTTTCAATGCACTGGTGGCCTCGCCCAGCACCGGCAGATCCGCCATGGTGAGGGTATCCAGCACAGCGTAATTCACACCGTCGGCAGCCAGCGCACTCAGCTTCGCCTGCACCGCCTCCGCACCGGCCAGCACCGCGTTATAATCCACCAGACCGGTCTTGCCGCTGGCCTGAGCGGCCATCAGCCGCTGCAGGTTGGCGTCCCGCATAGGCGTCACCGGGTGGTCCTTCATGCCGGACTCGTTGAGCGGCACACCGCCGACATACAGATTACCGTGGCACACGGTGCGGCCATTGACCGGCAACGCCGGGCAGATCACGGTAAAGTCCTGATCAAGCGCCTTGAGCAGGGCGTCGGTCACAGGGCCAATATTGCCCTCGGCAGTAGAATCGAAAGTAGAGCAGTACTTGAAGAAGAAACGATCACAACCCAGTTCCTGCAGTCGCGCCAGGGCGGCCAGGGAATCGGCGATAGCCTGATCCACCGGACAGGAGCGGCTTTTCAGGGAGACCACTACGGCATCCACTTCCGCCGGCACCTCGGCCGGACCGTGGCCGATCAGCTGGGTCACCCGCCAGCCATTTTCCACCATGAAGCCGGCAATATCGGTGGCACCGGTAAAGTCATCGGCGATCACGCCCAAACGATGAGTCATTATTTTTCCTCCGGCAGTTGAATGCCTTTAAAGATTTTCACTACGGCAGCATCATCTTCCCGGCCAAAGCCTTCATTGCTGGCTGCCAGGAACATCTGATGGGCGGCCGAGGCCAGTGGCAGCGGGAATTTCATCTGATGGGCGCTGTCGAGCACTATGCCCAAATCCTTGACGAAGATATCGACACTGGAACGGGGGCTGTAGTCGCCCTCGAGGATATGAGGCACCCGGTTCTCGAACATCCAGGAGTTGCCGGCGCTGTGGGTCACCACGTCGAACATCAGCTCCAGGGGGATGTCGGCCTTGGCGGCCATCGCCATGGCTTCGGCGGCGGCGGCAATATGTACCCCGGCCAGCAGTTGGTGAATGGTCTTGACGGTGCTGCCCTGGCCAATATCGGGGCCAATCACGTAGAGTTTTTCGGAGATAGCGTCAAACAGCGCCTGCGCCTGCTTGAACAGTTCCGGCTTGCCCGACGCCATCACCGACAGCCGGCCTTCGGCGGCCTTGACGGCACCACCGGAAATAGGCGCATCGATCATTTCCAGACCCAGCTTGGTCAGGCGCTGGTGAATATCCTTGGTCTGGGTCGCGGCCATGGTGCTGCACACCACCACCAGGCTGCCGGGACGCATGGCCTCGGCCACACCACCCTGGCCGAACAGCACCGACTCTACCTGGGCACCGTTCACCACCAGCAACAGCAGCGCATCCAGCTGGCCCGCATAAGGTAAAGCAGAAGGGCCGGTTGCAACGGCACCCGCTTCTGTCAGACGAGCACAGGCGTCTACGTTCAGGTCAAAACCATAGGTATCAAAACCTGACCGCACCAGGGACTGGGCGGTACCCATACCCATGGAGCCTAGACCCACCACACCCACTCGGGAAATCGTGCTCATCTGACGTACTCCTAAACTGTGAAATATTGTGATGTATATATTATGGATCACAACCATTCACAATTTAAGACGAAAAGTCACAAAGCAACCAATCACCATCAAGCATTAAGCTATTGATATAAAACAACACTTGGGAAATGTTAATAAAAAAATATTCACAACCCGATGTTAAATAAATAGAGAAATACACCTCAAAAAAGCACGATTATTGGCATGAATAACTACAAGACACTGATAAAAAAGATAAAAAAAAGATGTGAAACAGAGGGTAAATTATGTTCAGAGCTGAACAGCCGCTCCCGTGCGGGGCTTCCGGGAGCGACGGATAGTTGAAGGTCTACAAAGCGGCCAGCAGGTTCCACAGATCCGCCTGCATGGCGCCGGCGGTCACTTCCCGCCCGGCGCCCGGCCCCTGGATCACCAGCGGGTTCTGGCGATAGTGCCGGGTTTCTATGGCGTAGACATTGTCACCGGGTCTCAGATGGGCGAAGGCATGATCGCCGGCCACCACTTCCAGGCCCACGCTGGCCTCGCCGCTGACCGCATCGAAGCGGGCCACATGGCGCAGCACGCCGCCCTCTTTTCTTGCTCGAGCCAGAGCCTCGGCCAATGGCTGATCCAGCTCGGCCAGCCGATCGAAGAAGGCGTCCTTTTCAAGTTCAGCCAGCGATGCGGGCACCAGATCGCTGACCTTGACCCGCTCCGGATCCAGATCGAAACCCGCCTCCCGGGCCAGGATCACCAGCTTGCGTTTCACGTCCTGACCGTTGAGATCCTGACGCGGGTCCGGCTCGGTCAGCCCCTGCTGCCAGGCCTGCAACACCAGCTCCGAGAAAGGCAGATTGCCGTCGTAGTGCAGGAACAGCCAGCTCAGGGTGCCGGAGAAGATGCCGCTGATGGCGCGGATCTGCTCGCCCGACTGCAGCAACTGCCGCA
>JBFGZI010000079.1:0-9032 GCA_041586855.1 Oceanisphaera sp.
GGTAAGAGGTGAGGTGAGAGGGGTAAAACCTCACGCCTCACGCCTCACGTTTATTATCCGGATAACAATAAAGAAAACTGCCAGCGCTGCCAGCAGGGCGAAAATACCCATCAGCCACTGGGGCATGCTCAAGCCCAGCCAGGCCCAGGAGGCATCGGCGCAATCCCCGGTGGGATGAAACAAGGTCGGCCACCAGAGATCCAGCGCCAGCCAGTCTGGAAACTCCGCGAAGCTGGAGCACTGATTAAAGGGGGAGGGGTTGAGTTGATAGCCGACGTGTTCTTTCGCCAGCCAGAATCCCTTGACCGACGCCGCCAGCCAGCCAGCCAGGGCAAGACCGCTTACCAGTCCGTTGCGTGGCGCCAGCCAGCCGAGCAACCCTGCCAGTATCACACCGGCCAGTGCGGCTCTTTGATAGACGCACATCACACAGGGATACAGCCCCTGCACATATTGAAAAAACAGCGCCGTGGCCAACAGCGAGGTGGCGGCGAGGGTCAGTAGACCCCAGGCAAAACGGGTGCGTGAAAAGGCGTACAGCATCGGTTCCTCATGACGTTCGGGATGACTGACTGTTGGCAGGGTCAGGGTTGTGGGAAACTGGTCGGCTCTGTTATTATCGACCATTAATCTTGCCTGTCGTAACAAATTTAACAGAGTGGTTTCATGGTCATCAAGGCACAAAGCCCCGCCAATTTTGCAGAACAATATATCATAGAATCCATCTGGAACAGTCACTTTCCCCCTGGCTCCATACTCCCCGCCGAGCGGGAATTGTCGGAGCTGATCGGGGTGACCCGCACTACCCTGCGTGAGGTGCTGCAGCGTCTGGCGCGGGACGGTTGGCTGACCATACAGCACGGTAAGCCGACCCGGGTGAATAACTTCTGGGAAACCTCCAGCCTCAATATCCTGGAAACCCTGGCTCGTCTCGATGAAGACAAGATGCCGGAGTTGATCGATCATCTGTTGTCTGCCCGCACCCATATCAGCAGTATTTTTATTCGTGGTGCGGTAAAAAATGATCCTGAACGCGTGATGGCTGCCATCGCCGATCTGGAACAACTGGCCGACGAGGCCGATGCCTTTGCTGCCTATGACTATGAATTGCATCATCAGTTGGCTTTTGCTTCCGGCAATCCTATCTACGCCCTGATCCTTAATGGTTTCAAGGGGTTGTACTGTCGGGTGGGGCGCTATTATTTTTCACAGCCGGCGGCGCGTCGGCTGGCGGCGGATTATTATCGAGCCCTTGCTGGCCTTGCGGAAAACGGCCACCTCAACGAGGTGGCCGAGCTGGTACGGGAGTATGGTAAAAATTCGGGCAAGTTATGGTTTGATATGCGAGAGCATATGCCGGACGGTCTGGCCCAGCACTGATAAAAACGCCTCCATTACGGAGGCGTTTTTTATTCGGCGATGGGTCGCTCCGGGCAGCGGCCTATGATGATGGCGTTGCCATCCGGCTCTTCCTGCTCCAGTACCACATTAAAGCCCCACAGACGATGCACGTGTTTCAGTACCTGATGGTGTGAATCTGCCAGCGGAATGCGGTTGTGCGGCACATGACGCAGGGTGAGAGAGCGGTCGCCCTTTACTTCCACGTTATAGACCTGAATGTTGGGCTCGAGGTTGGACAGGTTATACTGATTTGACAGGGTCTGGCGCAACTGACGATAGCCCTGCTCATCATGGATGGCCGAAATTTCCAGGTAATTGCGGGTATCATCGTCGGCCACCGCGAACAGATGGAAGTCACGCATCACCTTGGGTGATAAGAACTGGCTGATAAAGCTCTCGTCCTTGAAGTTCTCCATGGCAAAGTGCAGGGTCTTGACCCAGTCGGAGCCGGCGATGTCCGGAAACCAGCTCCTGTCTTCAGCGGTGGGATGCTCGCAGATACGACGCAAGTCCTGAAACATGGCAAAGCCCAGAGCATAGGGGTTGATGCCGGAATAATGCTTGCTGTTATAGTTTGGCTGAAAGATGACGTTGGTATGGTTGTGCAGTACCTCCATGATGAAACGGTCGGTCACCAGGCCTTCATCATACATATGCTGGGTAATGGTGTAGTGCCAGAAGGTGGCCCAGCCTTCGTTCATCACCTGGGTCTGCTTCTGGGGATAGAAATATTGGCTTATCTTGCGCACGATACGCACAATTTCCCGCTGCCAGGGTTCCAGCAGTGGCGCGTGTTTCTCGATGAAATACAGAATGTTTTCTTCCGGCTCCTCGGGATAACGATGCTTCTTTTTCTGCTTGGCATCGTCCATGCGTGGCAGGGTTTTCCATAGCTCGTTGACCTGGGTTTGCAGATAGGCCTCGCGGGCTTTCTGTCGCCGGCGCTCTTCGGCCAGGGACAGCTTCTGTGGCCGCTTATATCGGTCCACCCCGTAGTTCATCAGTGCATGGCAGCTGTCGAGGATGGACTCCACTTCGGCGACCCCATATTTTTCTTCGCATTCGGTGATGTAGTGTTTTGAAAACAGCAGGTAGTCGATAATGGACTCGGCGTCGGTCCAGGTCGTGAACAGATAGTTGTTCTTGAAGAAGGAATTATGACCGTAGCAGGCATGGGCGATAACCAGCGCCTGCATCGGCATGGTGTTCTCTTCCATCAGATAGGCGATGCAAGGGTTGGAGTTGATGACGATTTCATAGGCCAGGCCCATCTGGCCACGTTTGTAATGTTGCTCGGTCTGAATGAATTTTTTGCCGTAAGACCAGTGATGGTAGCCAATGGGCATACCTATGCTGGAGTAGGCATCCATCATCTGCTCGCCGGTGATGATCTCTATCTGGTTGGGATAGGTGCTCAGGCCATAACTCTCGGCAATGCGGGCTATTTCCTTGTGGTAGGTCTCGAGCAGCTCAAAGCTCCAGTCAGGACCGTCACTGAGCGGGCGGATTGTGGTCATTGCTTCAGAGGTTGTTGTTTTAGACATAGTTACCTCATGCCGCTTGTTTCTTGAACAGTTCCCTGAATACGGGGTAAATGTCTTCTACCGCACGAATATGCTCCATGGCAAAGTTGGGAAACTGGCGGGCGATGGACTCGTATTCGTGCCAAAGTGTCTGGTGGGCCCGGTTGGTAATTTCTATGTAGGCGTAGTAACGCACAAAAGACATAATGTCGTTTTGCAGCAATTGTTTGCACAGCGGTGAGTCGTCGGCCCAGTTATCACCATCGGATGCCTGCGCCGCATAGATGTTCCACTGATCCGGAGGATAGCGGGCCTCCATGACTTCTTTCATCAGCTGCAGAGCACTGGAGACTATGGTGCCCCCGGTTTCCTGGGAGTAGAAAAACTCCTGCTCGTCCACTTCCTTGGCCTGGGTATGGTGTCGAATAAACACCACCTCGACGTTTTTGTAGGTCCGGGTAAGGAACAGATAGAGCAACAGATAAAAGCGTTTGGCCATGTCTTTGGTGGCCTGATCCATGGAGCCTGACACGTCCATCAGGCAAAACATGACCGCCTGAGTCGAAGGAATGGGGCGCTGCACAAAGTTGTTGAAGCGCAGGTCGAAGGTGTCGATAAAGGGCACGGCCGCAATGCGCCGTTTGAGCTCGACAATTTGTTCTTCTATCTCCCGAATACGGGCATAGTTTTTGGTCGGATGCTTGCTGAGTTCGGCCAGTTCCAGCTCCAGTTCGGCCACGGTTTTTTTCTTGCCGACCTGCAGCGCCATGCGCCGGGCCAGTGACTGGCGCAGAGAACGCACTATGTTGATGTTGGCCGGTACCCCGTCCGCGGTGTAGCCGGCGCGGAAGGTTTTCATTTCGCTTATCTTGTTGAGCTTGTTTTTCTCCAGGTTCGGCAGCTCAAGGCCATCGAACAGCAAGTCCAGATATTCTTCCTTGGAGATCTGGAAGACGAAATCGTCTTCGCCTTCGCCCTGATTGCTGGCGTCACCCTGGCCACTACCCCCGCTACCCCCCCCGGCGGGGCGATCGACCCGGTCGCCGGTAATAAACTGATCATTACCCGGGTGCACCTGATCCCGGTGGCCCCCTTTGCCCTGATGAAACAGCGGCTCCGAGATATCGCGGGTAGGAATGGAAACACTCTCCCCCTTGTCGATATCCTGAATGCTGCGTTTGAGTACCGCATCTGACACCGCTTTTTTCAGTTGTTGTTGGTAGCGGCGGATAAAGCGCTGCCGATTCACAGCGCTTTTGTTGCGGCCATTTAGTCGTCTGTCGATAAAATGCGCCATAATTTCCCCCAACACTCATCTCGTTAAGTTGACTTGCGTACCCGCAGATACCATTCGGACAGCAATCGCACCTGCTTGCGGGTGTAGCCTTTTTCCATCATCCGGGCGACGAAGTCGTCGTGCTTCTTCTGCTCGTCGGCACTGGTTTTGGAGTTGAAGGAAATGACCGGCAGCAACTCTTCCGTATTGGAGAACATTTTCTTCTCGATAACGGTTCTAAGCTTTTCGTAACTGGTCCAGTTGGGGTTTTTACCGGCATTGTTGGCCCGGGCCCGCAGTACGAAATTGACGATTTCGTTACGGAAGTCCTTGGGGTTACTGATGCCAGCCGGCTTCTCTATTTTTTCCAGTTCCGCATTGAGCGCGGACCGATCGAACAGTTGGCCGGTTTCCGGGTCCCGATACTCCTGATCCTGAATCCAGAAGTCGGCATAGATGACGTAGCGGTCGAAGATGTTCTGACCATATTCGGAGTAGGACTCCAGATAGGCAGTCTGAATCTCCTTGCCGATAAACTCCACGTATTTGGGGATCAGATACCCCTTGATGAATTCCAGATAATGGTCGTGGAGTTCCTGAGGGAACTGCTCCCGTTCTATCTGCTGTTCCAGTACATAGAACAGATGCACCGGGTTGGCGGCAACTTCGGCGTGGTCGAAGTTGAACACCCGAGACAGGATCTTGAAGGCGAAACGGGTCGAGAGCCCATTCATGCCTTCGTCTACCCCGGCGTAATCACGATACTCCTGATACGACTTGGCTTTGGGGTCCGTGTCCTTCAGGCTTTCGCCGTCATAGACGCGCATCTTGGAATACAGGTTGGAATTTTCCGGCTCTTTCAGGCGCGACAGTACGGTGAACTGACCCAGGGTCTCCAGAGTGCCCGGAGCACACTTGGCGTGGGCAAGCTCACTGTTGGCCAGCAGCTTCTGGTAGATGTTCACCTCTTCGGTGACGCGCAGGCAGTAAGGTACCTTGACGATATACACCCGGTCGAGAAAGGCTTCGTTGTTCCTGTTGTGTTTGAAGTGCTGCCATTCGGACTCGTTGGAGTGAGCCAGAATAATGCCTTCGAAAGGCAGGGCGGAGAGTCCCTCGGTACCGTTATAGTTACCTTCCTGGGTGGCGGTCAGCAGCGGGTGCAGTACCTTGATGGGTGCCTTGAACATCTCCACAAACTCCATCATGCCCTGGTTGGCCTTACAGAGCGCGCCGGAGTAGGAGTAGGCGTCGGCATCATCCTGGGCATAGTGCTCCAGCTTGCGGATATCGACCTTGCCCACCAGAGAAGAAATGTCCTGGTTGTTGTCATCTCCCGGCTCGGTTTTGGCGACCGCAATCTGGTCAAGCACCGAAGGATAGACTTTTTCTACCTTGAAGCGGGAGATGTCACCGCCGTATTCATGCAGTCGCTTCACCGCCCAGGGCGACATTATGGGTCGCAGATAGCGGCGTGGTATGCCGTATTCCTGTTCCAGCATGGGGCCGTCTTCCGTGGCATCGAACAGGCAGAAGGGGTGGTCATTGACCGGTGATCCCTTGAGCCGGTAAATAGGTACCTTCTGCATTAATCCCTTGAGACATTCGGCCAGGGAGGATTTACCGCCGCCTACCGGGCCCAGCAGATACAGTATCTGTTTCTTTTCTTCCAGCCCCTGAGCGGCGTGCTTCAGATAGGACACAATCTGCTCGATGCTTTCTTCCATGCCGTAAAATTCGGCGAAAGCCGGATAGCGGGCAATCACCCGGTTAGAAAAGAGTCGGCTGAACCTGGGCACCTGTGCGGTGTCGATCATCTCTGGCTCGCCGATGGCCATCAACAGGCGCTCGGAAGCCGAAGCATAACAGGCCTTGTCTTCCCGGCACATATCCAGGAACTCCTGCAGGCCGTACTCCTCTTCTTTTGCCTTCTCATAGCGCGTTTGGTAATGCTCAAATATACCCATGGTTTTATCCCCTATAAATCCCGGCTCTGACGTTTACAACAGAAGAAAGAGCCTAGCGCACACATATTTCATTCCCTTAGTGAAAGGTTAGACAGGATTTCTCTATTACGCTTGTGTAACGTTCAGAAATGACGAAGATTTTGTGACATCGACCCTGTTGAACTCTCTGTAAGACAAGGCTTCTTTTGCCAGAAAACAGGGGGATTTGATATTGGAGTCAATTGGGTCGCGATGGGGTGCTTTTGGTGTGCATTTACGTTAGCGTAAACATGGTGCTTGTTTGCTGCTCAATTGAGGGATTTGTGATTTTTTTACGTTGACTTCACATTTTCGTCCGGTTAGATTGGACTGACATTAAGGCCTGGCCATTTGCTACAGCTGAGTAGACAACTTGTTAGGTGTGATGTGTAGCTCTGTTTAAGCACGTTTCCGTTTGTTTTACCCTCGCTTGCGAGGGTTTTCTTTTTTCTGCAGATCAATAAATTATTTTTCATGCTTTGATTTACGTTTACGTAAATTGCATTTATTGGTGTCCGCGTATTCAAAAATGCACACAGTGTTATGATGGCAAAGCCCCGGCAGGCCTGGGCCCTGTCCGAAGTAACGGGTAATGTCGCCATCGGCAGCACCACCTTGATGCGGATGACAGTGACAGAAAGGGATTTGTTCGATGATAAAGTTTCAACAGCTTAACGCCTTCAAGGCCGTTTATGAGCTGGGCACCATGATGGCGGCCTCGGCGCATATTCATGTCACCCAGCCGGCCATCAGCCGTCTGGTGGCAAGCCTGGAGCATCAGCTTGGTTTTTCCCTGTTTCAGCGCATACGGGGGCGTCTGGTGCCCACCGACAAGGGCAGGGCCTTCTACCAGGAGGTAGGCAAGGCGTTCTCGGCGCTGGAGCATCTCGAACACAGTGCGCGGGACATTGCCGAACAGCATCATGGCAGCCTGCACATCACCGCCTTTCCCATGCTGTCCAACAGCTTCCTACCGGCGATTCTCGGACGCCTGATGCGCGATACCCCCGGGCTCAAGGCGTCGCTGAAGAGCTATCGGTCGGAAGAGGTGCTCAGACGTACCGAGATCCAGTCTTGTGATCTGGGCTTCGCCGATACCGAGATCGGCAGTGACAGCGTAACGGCCATTCCGGTGTTGGGAGACTGTGTCTGTATTGTGCCGGCCGACAGCAAGCTGGCGCAGGCTGACTGCCTGACACCGGCGGATCTGTCCGGGGTGCCTTTTATCCGCTATGAAAACAGCGACGCGTCCCAGCAGGCACTGGACAGGGAGCTGCAGCTGGCCGGCATCCACAGCCTGGATGTGGTTGAGGTCTCCTTCGCCTCGGTGGCGGCGTCGCTGGTGGCCGAAGGGCTGGGCGTGGCGGTGGTCGACCCCTTCACCGCCCTGCATGCGCAGCGCAGTGGCTTGAACATCGTCATTCGCGACTTTCATCCTCGCATTCCCTATCGGTTTCAGATCCTGTATCCCGCCTTTCGTCCGATATCCGAACTGGCGCGTGCCTTTGTAGACTCCCTGTTCAGTCAGGCAGAGGACGCCGGGATCCGCCTGCGTTATGACAGGAACGACGACCTATAACATTAGAACATACCCTGAGCGGCAAACGGCATTGGTGCCCGGCTTCCGGCCCACTTATAAATTGAGTACCGACAAGCGTCTGTCACCGATGACAAGGAGTTCACTATGAAAATGAAGATGATAGCCCTGGCTGCGGCCACCATGATGACCACAGGGGCGGTTGCCGCCAAGGAATGGAAGCAGGTGCGGATTGCGGTAGAGGGTGCCTATCCCCCCTATAGCTGGACCACCACGGAAGGGGAACTGAAAGGGTTTGATATCGACATCGCCAACGCCCTTTGCGAGCAGATGCAGGTGAAATGCACCCTGGTCACCCAGGAATGGGACGGCATGATCCCCTCGTTGCTGGCGCGAAAGTTCGACGCCATTGTCGCCTCCATGTCGATTACCGAGGAACGCAAGCTCAAGGTCGACTTCACCGACAAGTACTACCAGATATCGTCCCGCTTTGTAGCGAAGCAGGGAACCGAATTCAGTTTTGACAAAGCGGGTCTGAAAGGAAAGTCGGTGGGAGTACAGGGCTCCAGCACCCATGAAAAATACGTCGCCGATAATTTCGAGGGTGTGGATGTCAAACGTTACGGCTCCCCGGAAAATGCCTTTCTGGATCTGATTTCCGGTCGTGTCGATCTGGTGTTCAACAACATTCCGGCCATCGAAAGTGGCCTGCTGGAGAAGGAAAACGGCGGCGACTTCGCCTTTACCGGCCCGCTCATTACCGACAAGGAATGGTTTGGTGAGGGCGTGGGCATCGCCGTTCGCAAGCAGGATGACGCGCTGCGCGAAAAGTTCAATGACGCCATCAAGGCCATCCGCAGCAACGGCGTCTATCAGCAGATCCAGGACAAGTATTTCGAATTCGATATCTATGGTGGCTGAAATAAGGGGGGCTGAAACAAGGGTGGCTAAGCATGGCGGCTGCATTCTTGGTGAAAACGCATGAGGGATAGCCGGGTAGTCGTTATCGGCGGCGGCATGGTGGGGGCGGCGCTGGGTTATGGCCTGGCCCGGCAAGGCATAGAGACGCTGATGCTGGATGAGGGAGACCAGGGGCTACGGGCGGCCCGGGGCAACTTCGGGCTGCTGTGGGTGCAGGGCAAGGGGGCGGAGTTTCCTGCCTATGCCCGCTGGACTCTGGACTCCTGTCGGCTGTGGCCGGAGTTTGCCGCCGAACTGGCCGAGCTGACCGGCATAGATGTGCAGTTTCGTCAGCGCGGCGGTATTCATTACTGCCTGGACGAGCCGGAGCTGGAGGCCTATCGGCTCGA
>JBFGZI010000080.1:0-8968 GCA_041586855.1 Oceanisphaera sp.
CGGATAGAGGGCCGCCCGAATCGACAGGGGCATGTTCCACCGGTAGGCAAAGTAGCCCATCGCCATGCCGAGCAGCGCATACACAGCCCAACCGGCGATGCCGTAGTGAAACATGGTCCAGACGACCGCATCCTGTAACGCAGCGGCGGTGGCGCCGTCGCCGGAGGGAGGATGGAGGTACTGCACGACCGGGCCGGTGACCGAGAAAAAGAGCAGATCGATCCCAACCCCCGCGGCGAACAGCATCGCGACCCAGGTACCCAGCTTGTACTGCGGCCGCGAATCGTCGGGTCCGAGTCGCACGCTGCCTTCCCTGGAAAGCGCGACCCAGACCACAAAGCCGATCACCATCGTCATCGTCAGCACGTAGTACCAACCCAGATTCGTTGCAATCCAGTCGACGGTCCTTTTCATCGTCACCTGCGCGTGCTCGGGCATCGCGATTGCCCACACCGAGAAGGCGAGGATCACCATGGACGAGATCAGCAAAATACCCCAGTTGATGTAGACCCTGGAATGCTCCAGCAATTCCTCGGGGCCCTTGCTGAGGTCGCTGCGTGACACCGGCGCGTCATCTTCATGGCGATGATGCCGGCGTTGCGTGCCGCCGAACCGGCTGCGTTCAAGCGGCTTTGCTGCCTTCTCGTTCGATGATGTTGTGCTCGTCTGAGCCGTGTCGGATGGCTCGTTCGCCATGGGCTTGTTCCCTCCACTCATACTTTTCTGATCAAAACGGACAAGGGCACTGCCCATGAACTGGTTCACCGCCAGCAGGATGCTCAAAATATAAATCACTGGCGTGTAATAGCAAACGAGCAGCCATCTGTTCACTATGATCGCTTTTATACAGATCACACCCAAGAATGGGATGGCCCATTGCCTGGCTGTGAATCCGTAACTGGTGCGTGCGCCCCGTAACAGGAGTAAATTGCACCAGGCTCCGGCGCGGTTGCTCCAAACGCTGTAATACCCTGTATTCACTTATGGCTGCTTTGCCTGTGGTGTGGCAAATTTTTACCCGAGGAAAATGCTTTTTATCTTTCGCTATGGCCGCGGTAACCTGCCCCTGATCGTCGGTAATCCAACCTTCCAGCAGGGCCAGATACCGCTTTTGAATGGTGCGCGCCTGAAACTGTTTATTGAGATGTTGTGCCGATGCTGCATTCAGCCCCACCACCATAATGCCCGAGGTACCAAAATCCAGGCGATGCGGTAATTTTGCCTCCGGGAATGCCGGGGTCTTGCCCTCCTGGCCCTGTACCAGACGGTAGTGTACCGAATCCTGGTTGAGGGGGTTTTTACCCGATAAGCTGAGCAGGCCACTGGGTTTATTGATCAACAGGATGTCGTCATCCTGATACAAAATAACCACAAAATCGTCACACGCCGGCGCCACAAAGTCATCTTTGATGGTGTGAGTCGGCAGGCCGATACCAGACATTCAATATTCCCGCTATTGATATAAATAGCCAATGCCGCCTATGAGTAATCTCTTTCGGCGGCACTGACGTCACTTGCGATTAAAAGTACTTAACGTGAATATTTCTCGGCGCGTTTGCCGCGTAATATTTTTTTCTTCGGCCCGGTACTTTTTTGGGTAGTGGTATTTTTCAAGCGCACGGGTTTCGCCATGCTCTTGTTACTCGATTCATCACTCGATCTGGCTCGGCGTGCTTTACCTTTGTGCTGGCCGTCGCTTGAACCTTCCAGCTCGATAACGGTTTCACTGGCTCTGTTGGAACGTCCGGACAAGACCTTGCGCGAGATGGTTTTTAACAGTGAACCACGACTGGTCACTTCAAAACCCGGCTTGATGATGCGTTTAATCTCGCTACCAATCAGCTTTTGAATGCGCTCCAGGGTTTGCTCTTCTTCACGACTGACAAATGAAATAGCACTGCCTTTGGCCCCTGCCCGACCCGTACGACCGATACGATGCACGTAGTCTTCCGGCAAATAAGGCAAGTTGAAGTTCACCACATAATCCAGACCTTGAATATCCAGACCCCGGGCAGCAACCTCGGTGGCGATCAGGATTTGTAATTTACCGGATTTAAAGTCAGCGACGGCACGACGTCTCGATCCCTGGCTTTTATCGCCATGACAAACAGCCGCTTCAATTTTACTCTTTTTAAGGCCGGCTAATAGTCGGTCCGCCTGCTCTTTGGTACTGGTAAACACCAAAACCTGAAACCAGTTTTTCTCTTCCAGCAGCTTTTCAAACAGTTCGATTTTTCGACTTTCTTCTACCGGGTACACCGCATGTCTTACAGTATCGGCCGTACTGTTTATTTTAGTCACCCGGATTTGCTGATGGTTTTTCAGAATTTTATGTGACAATTCATTGACGGCGGGTGACGTGGTGGCCGAAAACAACAGGGTCTGGCGTGTCTGGGCGGTCAACTGCATCATCTTCAGCACATCGGCAATAAAGCCCATATCCAGCATGCGGTCGGCTTCATCCAGCACCACAAATTCGACGTCAGTCAAGCTCACATTACCCAGGGTCATGTGCTCCAGCAAACGGCCGGGGGTGGTGATCACAATATCAACGCCCGCTTTTAACTTATTGGCCTGCCCACCCATTTTAACGCCACCGTATAGTGCCGTTACACTGATGGGTAAATACTTCGCATAAGCACCGATAGCGTCGGATAATTGCTCTGCCAATTCGCGGGTTGGCGTCAGGATTAATGCACGAGGGCGTCGTTCAACGGTTGCCTTGGGTTTATCCAGCATGCGTTGTAATACAGGAACCGCAAAGGCCGCGGTTTTACCGGTACCGGTTTGCGCAGTCACTTGTAAGTCTTTACCGCGACGCGCAGGCACAATGGCCTGCATTTGTACAGGTGTCATAGCACTGTAGCCACATTCAACAAGAGCGCGTTGCAGATCCGGGGCCAAATCTAAAGATGAAAATTGCATAGGAGATCCTCTGTAGAGTCGCTACAGTCAAAAAACGAGGGCAGATTGTACAGTACTTTAGCAGTAGAGGAACCCAGTTCCTCACCAGCTGGCTGAGCCGAGCCTTCCGACAGCTTCTTTTGACTGGTTCAATTAAAGGGGGCTGTGCCCCTTGGGTTGAACGCTGATCTGCTGCGATAAGCCGTTTGAGTCTCAAGCTTCGTCATCGGTTGCCGTAGTACTCGAGCGCGGATCATGGTTACAGGCTCTGGCAAGAATCTCGACATAGAACGCGGGCAGTTCCTGCGCTACGGCAGCATCGATATGTTTATTGATTTCAGAGGTATAGATCTCTTCTGCGACATCCTCCGATGCACCAAAACGACAATCGAAAGTCCAGTAGTCCATGCCTTCAGGCAGCGTCTTACGACGCTCTCTGTTAAGGTACTTTTTGATATCATGCTTGATTGAGTCCACCAGGCGGGCGGGTTGCAGCTTGGGATGAGTTAACGCGATTGTCTTTTTCATGAATTTCCTACAGAAGTGCACTCAAGAGTTCAAGAGTAAAGCTGAATGAGCTTTTAAAAGCGCATTCTACATGGATGGATAGCAGATAACCGCCAATTTCTGCGATTTTCTGCCTTGAAAAAGGCACCAATCGGGTCTATATGGAGCCCTACAGTCCAGCGCTAAGCAGGCCGAGCACATGAGTGTCTGATTTTCAGCCAAAAAGGATATACCGGCGGTTAACACCTTCTCAACATGCTCGGTTTTCATCCGGCAGCGTTCCTGCTTGCCAGCATTACTGCTCTTGGTTTACATCCGCCACCGGATGTCATGCATCTGTCTTGAGCAGACGCTTCAATAAGCCTGATTTCCCAAACCACCTTATCAAGAACTCCAATCACAACATGATATGAGGCTATACTTCATAAGTAATCAGGAATCTTTCTGCTCTTAATGAAAAGAAAGGAATCTCAAAAGGTTTCTCCTTTAATTTACACCCATTAACATTCTGAAATATTCACAGCAATCGCAAGTCCTCCTTCAGACGTTTCTTTAAATCGATCATTCATACTTACAGCCGTTTCCCACATGGTTTGGATTACTTCGTCCAAAGTTACTCTGGCATTTTCTGGGTCGCTGTCAATGGCAATGTTTGCAGCGGTAATCGCTTTAATCGCCCCCATTGAATTTCGCTCAATACAAGGAATTTGAACCAAGCCACCGACGGGATCGCAAGTCAAACCCAAATGATGCTCCATGGCTATTTCGGCTGCCATCAAAACTTGTCCTGGTGACCCCCCCATAATTTCAGTTAAGCCTGCAGCGGCCATCGCTGACGACACTCCAGTTTCTGCCTGGCATCCCCCCATGGCTGCAGAAATCGTGGCGTTTTTCTTGAACAAGGTTCCAATTTCTCCTGCCACCAACAAAAAGCGAATAATCTTGTCGTCGCCTGTAAATTCAGTAAAAGCTTGTGAATACATCAAAACTGCAGGAATAATTCCGCTTGCACCATTGGTAGGCGCCGTGATGATCCGCCCGAAACTTGCGTTCTCTTCATTAACTGCCAATGCAAAACAAGAAACCCACTTACTGATATTTACAAAACTTTCATCGGCATCGACCACCATCTGATACCATTCATCCCGTTTTTTATAGGGTTTGTTTTCTAATAATTTTCGGTTCATAGCTCCCGCTCTACGAACGACCCTTAACCCTCCGGGTAAAATCCCTTCTTGGTTTACACCTCTGTAAATACAGTCCTTGATATTTTCCCAAATATATAAAGCCTGGGCTTCAGTTTCTTCCTTCGTGCGCCAGGCTTCTTCGTTCACATAAATCAAATCCGAAAAAGAAAGACCTAGCTTATCACAATAAGAAAGCACATCTTTCCCATGATGACAAGGATACGGAGTGGTTGTTAATACTTCATCGGCAGAAGTTTCTTCCTGAGTAGCAACGAACCCACCACCAATCGAATAATAATCCTGTTCCAATTCGGTTCCATCATTAAAAACCGCCTTGAAAATCATTCCGTTAGGATGAAAATCCAAACTTTTCGACATATTTAAAACGAGGTGATGTCCATATACAAATGGAAGCTCGACTTCACCACCCAGCCTTAGCATTTTCCCTGTCTTTATAGCGTCTATCTTTTCTGTTATTTTTGTAGTATCAATCGTCTTAAAGTTTTCACCTGAAAGCCCCAACATACCGGCAATATCAGTGCCATGTCCGATACCTGTTTTGGCCAATGAACCAAAAAATTCAACAAATACTTCCTTGACCTCCGATAATTCATGGTCTTTTCGAATGAGGTCCAAAAACAATTCTGCCGCATTCCAAGGCCCCATGGTATGTGAACTCGACGGACCAATACCTACCTTTATAATCTCAAATACACTTATTGATTTCATTTTATTCTCCCTGTTCTAATTTAAAGTAAAATATACAATCATTACAAATCAAGGGGTCAGATCTTGCTTTTTACCGTTACGCGACTACACCACATTGACATAGTGCCCTGTGGCTTAGCAACCAGCCGTCGCTGGGTCGAGGGTATTTCAGCTAAATAATCTGCCATATCCATGTATTTTGGCATCTTACCCACGAATTGCTTACTGCCAAGATACACCTGATTGCGCAGGTCCCAAGAGAAGGACCGAGGCTGACGTCACCGCCTTTCATGATGAAATCAGTCTCGATATGGCTAGGGTCTGTTGACCTTTCGCGGTGAAATTTTGTTCGAGTTAAACGCGTTTTTATCGCGGCGAGAGGGGTGTAGCCTAGTTATTCTAAGCCAAGCCCTCTCAACAAAGAGAAAAACGCGTTTAGCCGAACCCGCAGGGTAGCGTTTGGGGGGTCTTGCTACGGCGTTATCGCTTATTTATGTAGAGTGACTACACGGCATAAGCGCTGCCTTGTATCAAGACCCCACAAACTGCTGCAAAAATCATCTCGAAAGGTCAACAGACCCTAGCGCTCACATCAGGATTTGGCCTTCAACAAATCGCGAATTTCCGCCAACAGCTTCTCTTCCGCTGAAGGGGCCGGCGGCACCTTGGGCGCCGCCTCTTCCTTCTTTTTCAAGGAGTTTATCCCTTTTACCAGCATGAAAATGGCAACGGCGATAATGGTGAAATCAACCAATGTCTGAATGAAAGCGCCATAGCCGATAACAACCGCCGGCGCTTCTCCCACCGCCTCTTTGAGCACAAACTGCAAGTCGGAAAAATCCACGCCCCCCAGCATCAAGCCTATCGGCGGCATGATGACCCCGGACACCAGCGCGGTCACGATTTTACCGAAGGCAGCACCAATAATGATGCCCACCGCCATATCAACCACATTCCCCTTCACCGCGAATGCCTTGAATTCTTTTATCATGCTCATGGTCAGACTCCTTCAGTGTTGGTGATGACCTTTGCCTTTGAATTCAACGACGCCAAAAACGAGCGAGCTTGTTATTTTTTATCCTTGTTAAAATGCCTTGCTACGCCTGCCAGCAGTAGCAGGATAAAAAGGCCCAGCAATGGGAAAAGCACATAGTCCAGATAACCCATCATTACCGACAACCCCAGAGCCGACAACCCCCATACCAGTATTGGCGTGAAGCAGCACAGCGCGGTGACCACACTGCCAACAAACCCCACTTTTATGAGTTTGTTATTCATCGTTACAACCAGGCTTCTGTAACTGGATAGGCGGGCAAGGAGTGTCACCATAAGAACAAAAAATACAACAGTCACCCGACTTTGGTTTCAGCAAGGCACGGCACCGCTTGCATTCATAATAATACAGGCATGCGTCTTCCGGCATGACTTCGGCTTCCTGATGACCACATGCAGGACAAGTCACCATGGATTCAAGTTTGGGTTTCATACATTTCGACCTCACTGGTTGGCCATGCCAAAGCGACTCGTCCACGGTTTCAGGCAACTGCCTCTTTAGGGCCTGCTCCGTGACTATGTCTCCCAGCTTGGGCTGCAAGACGACCTCCTTGAGGACCGCCTCGTACTCCACCTTTCCGTCGCCGCCAATCGGCGCAAGGTAAAGGCGTGCGACCTCTTGTACGTCCACTGCTTTTTTGGCCGCTGCCCAGACCTTAGAAGATCGCAAGGTAACGAGGCTACTGGGGCTTTCCTCAACAATTTGACAACCGATAAAACAAAGCCCCGGACATGATGGTCCGAGGCTTTTTAGCGTCATGGGGTCAGTCGGGGCTGGGGCAAAAAGCAAGACCTGACCCCATCACGGTCGCCTCCCACGACACGCCACTGATAAATGACACTCACCGTTTCAGCCTGACCAAACATCCAGTGAATGTTTGCAGTAGGCTGAAACAATGAGTGTCATGTCATACGGCGGAGTCGGCCCTTTGTCCGACTCCGCCGGATTACACCACCGCTTCGGTGGCAAAGCCGCGCAGGCCCACTACGTGTACCTGTTCCTGCTTGCCGTGTACCTTGCGGATCAGCTTGTAGGTAGTGCCTTTTTCCGGGCTGATGTTCTCGGGCGCGGCAATCAGCAACTGCATGTCCTGGCGTTCGCACAATTCGAACAGGGTGGCGATGGAGCGGGCATCCAGTCGGGCCGCTTCGTCCAGGAACAGCAGGCGACAGGGTTTCACCTCCTTGTTGCGCAGGTGGCGGGACTCTTCCTCCCAGCTCTGCAGCACCATCAGCAGAATGGCCTGGCCGGTACCGATGGCCTCGCCGGTGGAAAGCGCCCCACTCTCGGCGCGCAGCCAGCCGTCGGCGCCACGCTGCACTTCTATGTCCAAGTCCAGATAGTTGCGATAATCCAGCAAGGCCTGACCCAGCACCTGCGGGCTTCGATCCCCCTGCTCCAGCTGCGGGTTCAACCGCTGGAACAATTTACCCATGGCTTCGGAGAAGCTCAGCTCCTTGCTGCTGAACAGGTCCTGATGGCGGCCTTCCGGATCGCTCAGGGCTTCCAGCAGGCGGCTATAGGTGTCGCGAATGTTCACGTTCAACCGCACCCCGGCCACCAGACCGAAACTGATGTTCTGCAGGCCCTGATTCAGCTGGCGAATGCGGTTCTGCTCGCGGCGGATTATGGTGTTGATCTTGGCCGCCACTTCCACGGAAGACAGCGACAGCTGGCCCTCGCGCAGTTGCAGCTCGTCCGCCAATCGGCCCAGCTCCACTTCCATTTCTTCCAGCGCTTCCACCGGATCGTCGGCCCGGATAATGTCGTGCCGGATGCGCGCCTTGAGGTGGCTGAACACCAGAATGTAGAACTGTACCTTCTGCAGGGTGTTGCGGTTGCCCTCGGAGAGGCGCAGGGCATCGCGCAGCTCTTCGTCGTGGGCCACCGCCATGCGCAGGGCACCCAGCGCCTTGTCGGAAATGGAACGCAGCTCGTCCGCATCCAGATACGCAAGCTCCGGCCGGGCCAGACGCCGCTCCACATCGTGGTCCCGCGCCAGCCGCGCCACTTTGGCCCAGTTGGCCTTGTGGGCCACTAGCGCCTTGCGGGCGGCAAAATAGCCCTGGCCGTCTTTGCCGAGGCGCTGACTCAGGGATTCGACTTCGCGCTTGCTTACCTGGCGCTGGGCCTCGGTCTGGCTGCGCTTGCCACGGGTGTGTACCAGCTCGTTCTCGATGGAACGCTTGGCCTCCCGGGCCTTGTCTTCCATGTCGGGCGCAAGCTCGATGCCCAGGGCATTCAATTCTTCGCGGAATTCGTTCAGGGTCTGGCTTCGAGCATCCCGGCCGGTTACCAGGGCGGTGCGGGCCTGCAGCGCATCAGTCAGGCGACCGTTCAGCTGCTCGGCGCGTGCACCAGCCTTGCGACGGGCCTCTTCGGCCTGCACCAGCTTGGCCTTGAGACTGTCGTTCATGGCCGAGCTCTGATCCAGCAATTGCTCGGCGTCGGCATAGGCCAGGTGCGGCAGTCGGGCCACCAGCTGGGTCAGGGCATAGGTGCGGTTGCGGGCTTCCGTCAGCTCGGCTTCGGCCTCGGCCACCTGCTGTTGCAGGGCGTCGAATCCGGCGGGATCCTGGCGCAAGACCTGTACCTGCTCGGCCAACCG
>JBFGZI010000081.1:0-8897 GCA_041586855.1 Oceanisphaera sp.
AACCCGCAGGGCAGCGTTTGTGGGGTCTTGCTACTGCGTTATCGCTTATTTATGTAGAGTGACTACACGGCATAAGCTCTGCCTTGTATCAAGACCCCACAAACTGCTGCAAAAATCATCTTGAAAGGTCAACAGACCCTAATGTAATTGGCAGTACTCGTGAAATGAGCGGTCCCGTTAACTTTGGTCCTGCTGGCGCAGGGCGAAGTGCCGGTTGGGCTTGCGATAGACGATGCCGTCTTGCAGCAACCAGTGAAAGATATCTTCCACTTCTTCCAGCGGCTTCTCCAGCATGCGCGACACGGCTCCCTTGGCACAGCGCAGCTCACCCGCCTGTAACCGGGCCACCAGCTCATGGTAATAGTCCGGACGAGCCGGTACCGCAGGCTCGTCCGGCACAACCGGCGTGGTCGCTGCTTGTTGCTCTTGTTTCCGCTGACTGCGCCGGAAACGGGTTTCTTCCCCCAGCAGAGAGATAAAGAAGGCGGCGAAGAAATCCAGTAAAACAGACAGAGCGGCAACAATACCAAACTGCACTCGAGCCAACGACCAGCCCAGGCCATCGGCCAGGCTGGTCATCAGGCCCATCAGCGAGCTCTGGCTGGTAATGGCAACCTGATCCCGCTCCCGGCGTAACTCATCCTGCCGGGCGCGTAATTCCTGATTGCGTGCCAGCATTTCGGTCATGCCATTCGCAATCCGTTTCATGTCGATATAGGCCTGGGCCGCCTGCTCGTTAATCTCGATTTCCCGATCCAGCGCCACTATCTTGTCGTTATAGCTCTGCACCTCGGCCGCCTTGGCTTCATCTCCCTTCATCAGGGTATTGGTGGCGGCGTTGATGCCACCGACACTGCCGGCGATGGAAAGACCCGCCAATATCCCATAGAAACAGAGCGCCTTCAGGGTGCCCATCGAATCACCGCGGTTGGCTCGCTCACCCATTTCATACCAGATATAAAACTTGCCGACCTCGAACACCAGCGCCAGGCCGCCAAACATCAGCTTCATCAGCAGGCCCTGCTCCAGCGACAGGAACAAGAGTAGAGAAAACACCATGGAAGCGGCAATGGAGGCGCCGGTGATCAGATAAACCACGGACAGGGCAAAATGCCCCTTGGGAAGACGTTGATAGTGCACTTGGCTTGCTTACCACAGACAGAAATGAGCGCGCATTATAGGGCGAGAGCCACCGACAAGACAATGACGTGCCGCTCCACCACTCATGCCACAGCTCATACCGCTATCAGACAAGACTCCGACCAGAGCCGCCCCCTCATCATCGTCAACCGCCGATGACGGCTTCGGCTATATTGATAAAGCCGAATCGATAAAGCATGGCGCCCAATTTCGTATACGAAACTAGCAGCGCAATTAGATTTAACTCGATGAAAATGCCATAAGCATCTCATTTTGGCGTTCAGATCGACAGACACACTGTTAATTACGCATAAATCGTATACATTAACGTCATTAGAAGCCGCCTAGATCGGGCAGCCATTACCCCGCGACATCAGGAGTGCCGTTATGTTTACTGCCGCCACCGTCTTTGCCCCCGGTTATACCCCCAGAGATCTACCGTCCCTGCGCCAGGATATAACCCGGAACTATATCGTCGACGAGAACGCCTATCTGGCCTCCCTGCTGGAGCAGGTGCCCGCCAGCGGTCAGACCCTGGCGCAGATAAATCAACAGTCCCGCCGGCTGGTAGCCAGGGTGCGGGAAGAGAGCGACGGCGGTGACGGCATCGACGCCTTTTTGCAGCAATACAGCCTGGATACCCAGGAAGGCATTATCTTGATGTGTCTGGCCGAAGCCCTGCTGCGCATTCCCGACAGTCACACCGCCGACGAGCTGATCAAGGACAAGCTGTCCGGCGCCGACTGGGACAAACACTTCCGCCAGAGCGACTCCACTCTGGTCAATGCCTCCACCTGGGGGCTGATGCTGACCGGCAAGATAGTGCGCATGGACAAGAAGCTGGACGGTAACCCGGCCAATGTGCTCAACCGCATGATCAACCGCATGGGCGAGCCCATGGTACGTTCGGCCATGTATGCGGCCATGAAGATAATGGGCAAGCAGTTCGTGCTGGGGCGGGATATCAAGGAGGCGCTCAAGGCCAGCCGCAAGTCCCGTGACCTGGGCTACACCCATTCCTACGACATGCTGGGCGAGGCGGCGATGACCGCCGACGATGCCGAGAAATACCGAGCCGATTACGCCAACGCCATCAATACCGTCGGGGCCGAAAAGCTCAACAACCCCAAGGTGCCCCGCCCTTCCATTTCCATCAAGCTGTCGGCCCTGCATCCCCGCTATGAAGAAGCCAACCGGGAACGGGTACTGACCGAACTGTACGGCACCGTACTCGACCTGCTGGAGCAGGCGCGCAAACTGGATGTGTTCATCACCATAGATGCGGAAGAAATGGATCGGCTGGAGCTGTCACTGGATCTTTTCGAATCCCTTTACCGTTCGGAGGTGAACCAAGGCTGGGGCGGCCTCGGGCTGGTGATCCAGGCCTATTCCAAGCGTGCCCTGCCGGTACTGTGCTGGCTGACTGCCCTGTCTCGCAGCCAGGGAGATGAAATCCCGGTGCGTCTGGTGAAAGGTGCCTACTGGGACAGCGAAATCAAACACTGTCAGCAGACCGGTATCGACGGCTATCCAGTCTATACCCGCAAGGCCGGTACCGATGTGTCTTACCTGGCCTGTGCCCGCTATCTGCTGAGTGACGCCACCGATGGGGCCATCTATCCCCAGTTTGCCACCCACAACGCCCATACTGTGGTGTCGGTGATGACCATGGCCGGTGAGCGAAACTTCGAGTTTCAGCGCCTGCACGGCATGGGCGAAGAATTGTATAACGCCGTGCTGGCTGAAAACCCGGGTCTGAATTGCCGCATCTATGCGCCGGTTGGCGCGCACAAGGATCTGCTGCCCTACCTGGTACGTCGCCTGCTGGAAAACGGCGCCAATACCTCCTTCGTGCACAAGCTGGTGGATCCCAAGACCCCCATCGATACCCTGATCACCCACCCACTGACCAGCCTGGCCGAATACCGCAGCCTGGCCAACGACAAGATACCGCTGCCGCTGGCCATTTTTCCCGACAGGAAGAACTCCCGGGGGCTGAACATGAATATCGAGGGCATTCGCGCCCCTTTCTTCGGTTCGCTGGATAAACTCGCCGGCAAGGGCTGGCAGGCTGGCCCCATCGTCGGCGGCAAGACCCTGTCCACGGGTGCTGCCAACGCGGTACTGAGCCCGCAGGATCACAGTCAGCAGGTTGGCCAGGTCTATTTTGCCGACAAGGCCACGGTCGAGCTGGCCGTCGGCAAGGCACAGGCCGCTTTCAAGGGCTGGCGCAATACCCCGGTAGAAGTTCGCGCCCAGGCTCTGGAAAAACTGGCGGATCTGCTGGAAGAGCACCAGGACGAATTTATTTCCCTCTGTACCCGGGAGGCGGGCAAGCTGCTGCAGGACGGCATCGACGAGGTGCGTGAAGCGGTGGACTTCTGCCGCTACTATGCCAATGAGGCCCGTACCCTGATGGAGCCGAAGAAGCTGCCCGGCTACACCGGCGAGCTGAACCTGCTGTTCGCCCAGGGCCGTGGCCCCTTCGTCTGCATCAGCCCCTGGAACTTCCCGCTGGCGATCTTCCTCGGTCAAATCGCCGCCGCCCTGGCCACCGGCAATACGGTGCTGGCCAAGCCCGCCGAGCAGACCAGCCTGATCGCTCATCTGGCCACTACCCTGGCCCACAAGGCCGGCATTCCCGCCGATGTGCTGCAGCTGCTGCCCGGCGACGGTGCCACAGTGGGGGCGACGCTGACGGCAGATCCGCGCATTGCCGGCGTCTGTTTCACCGGATCCACCGACACCGCCATGCTGATCAACCAGACCCTGGCCAAGCGGAAAGGCGCCATCATCCCCCTGATCGCCGAAACCGGCGGCCAGAATGCCATGATCGTCGACTCCACCGCCCTGCCCGAGCAGGTGGTACGGGACGTGGTGCGCGCCGCCTTCCAGAGTGCCGGCCAACGCTGCTCCGCCCTGCGGGTACTCTACCTGCAGGACGATATTGCCGAACGGGTGCTGGAAATCCTGAAGGGCGCCATGAACGAACTGAGCGTAGCCGATCCGGCACTCTGGTCCACCGACGTGGGTCCGGTGATCGACCAGGACGCCCAGGCAGGCCTGGAAGCTCACCTGAACAGGATGCAGGCTGCCGGCAAGAAGGTCATCGCCCAGACCCGGCTCGGCAAGGGCTGCGACCAGGGCTTCTATATTCAGCCCACGGCGCTGGAAATCGGCTCTATCGGCGAGCTGGAAAAAGAACAGTTCGGTCCCATACTGCATGTGGTCCGCTTCAAGGCCAAAGACATCGACCAGGTGATCAATGATATCAATAACACAGGTTACGGCCTGACCCTGGGCATCCACAGCCGTAACGAGTCCTTTGCCGAGTATGTGGCCCAGAGCATTGATGCGGGTAACGCCTATATCAACCGGGATCAGATCGGCGCCATGGTGGGCGTACAACCCTTCGGTGGTCAGGGACTGTCCGGCACCGGCCCCAAGGCCGGCGGGCCGCACTACCTGACCCGCTTCATCACCGAGAAGACCATTACCAACAACACCACCGCCATCGGCGGCAACGCCACCCTGTTGTCATTGGGCGAAGGCTGATATCGACGAATGGCGAAGCACAAGGAACGAGGCTAGGCTAACTGGGTAGCGTGATGGGAGTCATGTTACCCACCTGATTCGACTGATGTGCGATAGCCCTCAACTATCGCACACTAACTCGCAACTCAAACTTTGTGTTACAAGGAGAGCGTCATGAGTAACCTGAGTCGGCGCGATTTTTTCAAGATAACAGGCGCAACGCTGGCCACCTCGAGCATGGCCATGCTGGGTATGACACCCACCCCGGCCGTGGCGGCCGCCCGGCAGTACAAGCTGTCACGCGCGAAAGAAACCCGCAGTACCTGCCCTTACTGCTCTGTTGCCTGCGGCATTCTGGTGTATAGCATGGGAGATGGTGCAAAAAACGCCAGACCCAGCGTCATGCACATTGAAGGGGACCATGATCATCCGGTCAACCGCGGCACCCTGTGCCCGAAAGGGGCGGGACTGGTGGACTTCGTTCACAGCCCCAACCGCCTGACCTATCCTGAATATCGCGCTCCGGGCTCGGATACCTGGCAGCGCATCTCCTGGGAGCAGGCCTATAACCGCATCGCAAGATTGATGAAAGAAGATCGCGACGCGAACTTCATTCAGCAGACAGACGATGGAAAAACCGTTAACCGCTGGCTCACCACCGGCATGCTGGCCGCATCGGCCAGCAGTAACGAAGTAGGTTATATCACCCACAAAGTAATACGTCCGCTCGGCATATTGGCATTCGATAACCAGGCACGCGTTTGACACGGTCCTACGGTGGCAGGTCTTGCCCCAACTTTTGGCCGTGGCGCTATGACGAATCATTGGGTCGATATTAAAAATGCCGACATCATTCTTATCATGGGGGGTAACGCTGCCGAAGCGCATCCTTGTGGTTTTAAATGGGTAACGGAAGCCAAGGCACATAATAACGCCAAGCTGATCGTGGTGGATCCGCGCTTTAATCGCTCCGCCTCGGTAGCCGATCTATATGCACCCATTCGTACCGGTACCGATATCGTCTTTTTAGGTGGGGTCATCAAGTACCTGATTGATAACAACAAGGTCCAGCATGAGTACGTAAAAAACTATACCGACCTGTCGTTCATCGTCCATGAAGACTTCGACTTCGATAATGGTATTTTCTCCGGTTATAACGAAGAAAGCCGCCACTATGATAAATCCTCCTGGGATTACCAGCTGGATGAGAAAGGAAAGGTAATAACTGATCCCAGTCTGCGTCATCCTCATTGTGTCTATCAACTGTTGAAGAAGCATTACGACCGTTATACGCCCGAGATGGTGGCGCGGGTCTGTGGCACACCTATTCCTAAATTCCTTCAGGTATGTGAACTGCTGGCCTCCACCCATACGCCCGACAGGGCCGGGACCATACTCTATGCCCTGGGTTGGACTCAGCACTCCACTGGCTCGCAAATCATTCGTACCGGCGCCATGGTGCAGCTGCTGCTGGGTAATATCGGGATTGCCGGTGGCGGCATGAACGCCCTGCGCGGTCACTCCAATATTCAGGGGTTGACGGATCTAGGCCTGATGAGCAATTTGCTGCCTGGCTACCTCACCCTGCCTGAAGAGTCGGAACAGGACTTCGATCAGTACATTGCCAGGCGCGCACCAAAACCTCTGCGAGAAAACCAGCTGAGCTATTGGCAGAACTATAAAAGATTCCACACCAGCCTGACCAAGGCCTGGTGGGGCGAGCATGCCAGGCAAGAAAACAACTATCTGTACGACTTCCTGCCCAAGCTGGATAAACCCTACGACATGCTCCAGGTTTACGAGCTGATGAACCAGGGCAAGATGAATGGTTACATCTGTCAGGGCTTTAACCCTCTGGCAGCGGCGCCCAACAAGGCCAAGATGATCAAGTCGCTTTCCCAGCTGAAATTCATGGTGATCATGGATCCTCTGGTGACCGAAACTTCCGAGTTCTGGCGCAACGCAGGCGAGTCCAATGACGTCGACTCAGCCGACATTCAAACGGAGGTGTTCCGTTTACCGACCTCCTGCTTTGCCGAAGAGGACGGCACCCTGGTCAACTCCGGGCGCTGGTTGCAATGGCACTGGAAAGCCGCCGAGCCCCCCGGAGAAGCCAAGACCGATATCGAGATCATGGCTACCCTGTATCAGCATATTCGCCAGCTGTACGAGCAGGAAGGCGGCACCTTTGCCGAGCCGGTCACTCAACTGTCCTGGCCTTACGCCAACCCTTACGCCCCCACCGCCGAGGAATTGGCAAAAGAGCTGAATGGTCACGCCCTGAGGGATTTGACCGATAACAGGGGTAACGTCATTCGCAAGGCAGGCGAGCAGTTGGCCGGCTTTGGCGAAATGCGGGACGACGGTTCCACCCTGGGCGGTTGCTGGCTGTATGCCGGCTCCTGGACCCAGGAAGGCAATATGATGGCGCGCCGGGACAGCAGTGACCCCACCGGCATTGGCCAGACGCTTAACTGGGCATGGGCATGGCCGGCCAACCGCCGCGTCATGTATAACCGTGCCTCATGTGATAGTCAGGGGGAACCGTTCGATCCCCGTCGCTCGCTTATTCACTGGAATGGCAGCAAGTGGACCGGAGCCGATGTACCCGACTTTAAAGCCGACGAGGCGCCAGGTGGGGGCATGGGTCCCTTTATCATGAACCCCGAGGGCGTGGCTCGCTTTTTTGCCCGCGGTGGCATGGCCGAAGGTCCCTTTCCTACTCACTACGAGCCCTTTGAAACGCCACTGGGTTATAACCCCTTGTTTAAAGACAATGACAAGGCGACCAGCAACCCGGCGGCCCGACTGTTTGATGATGACAAGGCAGAGTTTGGCAAGGTGGGCGAGTTCCCCTATGTGGGCACCACCTATCGCCTGACCGAGCACTTTCACTACTGGAGCAAACATGTGCTGCTCAACAGCATTATTCAGCCGGAACAGTTCGTTGAAATTGGTGCCGAGCTGGCGAAGGAGCTGCGCATTGACCAGGGAGACATGGTCAGGGTTTCTTCCAACCGTGGCTACATCAAAGCCAGGGCGGTGGTCACCAAGCGGATCCGCGGACTGGATATCGACGGCAAGCGAGTGCACCACATCGGCATTCCCATTCACTGGGGCTTTGTGGGTGTGACCCAACCCGGCTTTCTGGCCAATACGCTCACCCCTTCGGTGGGGGATGGCAACTCGCAGACACCCGAGTTCAAGTCCTTTTTAGTCAACGTCGAAAAGGTGTAAGGAGAACCTCATGGCTTCAGAAGCAATGGATATCAAACGTCGCTCGGCGACCACCACTCCTTCACCCAGTGTTCGTCAGTCCCCCGTGCAAGGCGGGGGCGTCGCCAAGCTTATCGATACCTCGCAATGTATCGGCTGCAAAGCCTGCCAGGTTGCCTGCATGGAGTGGAACGACCTGCGTGACGAGGTCGGCCATAACGTGGGGGTCTATGACAACCCGGCAGATTTGACCGAAAACACCTGGACTTTGATGCGCTTTGCCGAACACGAAAAAGACGACGGCGATCTCGAATGGCTCATTCGCAAGGATGGCTGTATGCACTGTGAAGATCCGGGCTGCTTAAAGGCCTGCCCTGCTCCCGGTGCCATAGTGCAGCATGCCAACGGCATCGTCGACTTCAACCAGGAGCACTGTATTGGCTGTGGTTACTGTGTTACCGGGTGTCCCTTTGATGTGCCGCGCATTTCCAAGACGGATAAGAAAGCCTACAAGTGCAACTTGTGTGTCGACCGGGTATCGGTCGGACAAGAGCCCGCCTGTGTGAAAACCTGCCCCACAGGCGCCATTGTATTTGGCTCCAAGGATGACATGAAGCAGCACGCCGCCGAGCGTATTGCCGATCTGCAATCCCGGGGCTACGACAATGCGGGCCTGTACGATCCCGATGGCGTGGGCGGCACCCATGTGATGTATGTGCTGCATCATGCGGACAAGCCCCAGCTATACAGTGGCTTGCCCAAGGCGCCCACCATCAGCGGCATTGTCTCGCTGTGGAAGGGGCCGGCCAAGCCCATTGGGGTGGCTGCCATGGTGCTGACGGCGCTGGTGGGTGCGGCACACTATATCCGTAATCGCCCTTCTGAAGTGACTGAGGCTGACGAACAGGCGGCCGAGGAGGAAAGAAATGGCTAACGACCGCAAGGACATTGTTCGCTATACAGCCAATCAGCGGCTTAACCACTGGCTGATTGCGCTGAGCTTTGTG
>JBFGZI010000082.1:0-8782 GCA_041586855.1 Oceanisphaera sp.
CCGAAAATCAGGATGGGGTAGTCTTCGGCGCGCCTGAGCGGCACATCCTTGATATTATGCAGGTCGACCAGATCGGCGCCGAGCTGGGCACCGATTTTTTCGGCCGCCATCTCGGTATAGCAGGTGGTTGAGCCGTAAAATAAACCGATATTCATGGGGTTCCGTTATCGCTTCAGACAATGGCACCATCATAACAGAAGCCCGCACACAGGGCAGAGCCCGGAGTACTGATGAGCTATCCCCTGGTGGAACAATTTGTGGATGCCCTCTGGCTGGAAAAAGGCCTGGCGGATAACACCCTGGCCTCTTACCGCAGCGATTTGTCGCACTTCGCTGCCTGGCTGGACGGCGAAGGCAGCAGCCTGCTGGCGGTGGACGGCCTGACCCTGCAGCAGTATCTGGCCCATCGGCTGGATCAGGGCTTCAAGGCAACCAGCACAGCCCGCATGCTGAGCGTGTTGCGCCGCTTTTTTCAGTATCTGCACCGGGAACAGCTGCGGGACGATGATCCCAGCATACTGATCGCCGGCCCCAAGCTGCCGAAGAGACTGCCCAAGGATCTGAGCGAACAACAGGTGTTCAGCCTGTTGCAGGAACCAGAAGTAGAAGATCCGCTGGAGCTGCGCGACAAGGCGATGCTGGAGCTGCTGTACGCCACCGGATTGCGGGTGACCGAGCTGGTCAGCCTGACGATGGAAAGCGTCAGCCTGCGCCAGGGGCTGGTGCGGGTGACGGGCAAGGGCAACAAGGAGCGACTGGTGCCCATGGGGGAGGAGGCGCTGCACTGGCTGACCCGCTATCTGAAAGAGGGACGGGCGACTCTGCTGGGCGAGCAGTCGTCCGATGTGGTGTTTCCCTCGCGGCGCAGCCGGCAGATGACCCGCCAGACCTTCTGGCACCGCATCAAGCTGTATGCCCAGCGCGCCGGTATCGGTATCGAGCTGTCGCCCCATACTCTGCGCCATGCCTTCGCCACCCACCTGCTCAACCACGGCGCCGACCTGCGGGTGGTGCAGCTGCTGCTGGGGCACTCGGACCTGTCCACCACCCAGATCTACACCCACGTCGCCACCCACCGACTCAACGCCCTGCACGAAGAGCACCACCCCCGGGGGTAACCTCTTTCGACTCTGATGGCAGCATTAAGTCGGACAAAGGGCCAGCTCCGCCGACTCGCCGTGAACCCATCCTTGGGGGCTCAGCCGCGCCATCCCTGGCGCGGATGGTCGGCTGAGCAGATCCCTTTGTCCTCCGTGATGCTCCGGCGTGTCCTGTTGGTGATGCCTACAGCTAACTCGGGCGTCAAGAAGAGGTAACAGGGATTGCCTCAGCCGACCGTCACATGCCATGGATGGCATGTGCTGAGCGTTACATGGACGTACTTGAAGCGTGTCGGAGGAGGCAACTCTGTTGCCTCTTCGGCGTCAAAGCTATCGATATAAACAGGTGAGCCCTTTGTCCGACGGGCAGAGCGCCAAACCCGCCGACGATTGCAAATTACCCCCTGCGCGGTTAGTGTTTGCGACCTGTTTAAAAAACAAGTCAGCCCCATGTCTGTCACCAAAAACGCCACCGAATCCGCTCGTTCCCGACTCCCCATTCGTCGACGTGAAAACGTGCCCCATCAGCTGCCGGCCGACCTGTCGCCCATATTGCAGCGGCTCTATGCCAGCCGGGGTCTGGTGCGCCCCGAACAGCTCAACCTGCAGGCCGGCGCCCTGCTCAAGCCCGGCTTCAAGGGCATGGCGGAGGCGGTGATGTTGCTGGAGCAGGCCCTCGCCGAGCAGCGCAACATCTTGATAGTCGGCGACTTCGACTGCGACGGTGCCACCAGCTCGGCGCTGATGGTGCATGGCCTGCGTGCCATGGGCGCGCAGAAAGTCAATTATCTGGTGCCAAACCGGTTCGATTATGGCTATGGCCTCAGCCCGCAAGTGGTCGAAGAGGCGGTCGGACTGGGTGCCGAGCTGCTGATCACCGTAGATAACGGCATTTCCAGTATTGCCGGGGTGGCGGCGGCCAGGGCCGCGGGCATGCAGGTGATCGTCACCGATCATCACCTGCCGGGCGAAGAGATCCCGGAGGCGGATGCCATCGTCAACCCCAACCAGCATGGCTGTGATTTTCCCTCCAAAAATCTGGCCGGGGTAGGGGTAGCCTTCTACCTGTTACTGGCGCTGCGCGCCGCCCTGACCGAGCATGGCTGGTTCCGGAAACTGGGTATCACGGCACCCAATATGGGGGAGTATCTGGATTTGGTGGCGCTGGGCACGGTGGCGGACGTAGTGGCGCTGGATGAAAACAACCGGGTGCTGGTGCATCAGGGGCTGCAGCGGATGCGGGCGGGTCGGTTGCGGCCCGGCATTCAGGCGCTGATCGATATCTCGGGGCGCAATCAGCAACGATTGGTGGCCACGGATCTGGGCTTTGCCCTGGGTCCCCGGCTCAATGCGATAGGCCGGCTCGACGACATGTCGATGGGGGTGGCCTGTCTGCTCAGCGACAACCTGGAGGAAGCCCGCAAGCTGGCGGCCATGATGGACGAGCTCAATCGGGAGCGTAAGGCCATAGAGGCCAGCATGCAGCACGAGGCGCTGGCCAGCCTGAGCAAGATACGCATCAGCGACGGCGAGCTGCCGTCGGGTCTGGTGCTGCATCAGGATGACTGGCATCAGGGTGTGGTGGGGCTGGTGGCGTCGCGCATCAAGGAGCGGTATTTCCGGCCGGTGATTGCCTTCGCCGAGGCGGGAGACGATGAGCTGAAGGGCTCGGGCCGCTCCATTCCCGGCGTGCACCTGCGGGATCTGCTGGAAGCCATCAACAGCCGGCATCCGGGGCTGATCACCAAGTTCGGCGGCCATGCCATGGCGGCCGGGCTGTCGCTGACCAAGGCGGCGCTGGCGCCGTTCAAGGCGGCGTTCGAGCAGGTGGTGGACGAATGGGTCAGCCCCGAGCTGCTGGCCGGTGAGATATTGAGTGACGGCGAACTGGCGGTGAGCGAGCTGACCCTGGATCTGGCCGAACAGCTGCGCTTCGCCGGCCCCTGGGGTCAGGCCTTTCCCGAGCCCCTGTTCGACGGTGAATTTCGCATCGTGCAGCAGCGGCTGGTGGGCGAAAAACACCTCAAGCTGGTGCTGAGCCCGGACGAGGGGCGCACCGTTATTGATGCCATCGCCTTCAATGTGGATTTAAGTGTCTGGCCCAACGCCGCCATCAAACAGGTGCAGCTGGCCTACAAGCTGGATGTGAACGAGTGGCGGGGCAAGCGGCAGTTGCAACTGATGGTAGAGCAGCTGGCGCCGCTGTAATCACAACCTTGTGAGGGGAAAGGCGTGAAGCGTGAGGGGAGCCCCCCTCACTCCTTACTCCTCACCCAAATTAATGTCAGCAATCAGGGATATTCACCGTCCACTCGCGTGACTTCGCCGAAATTTGCTCACTCTTTGCTGCGTTCTAGCCTGGCTTTCGGTAGAATCACAACCCTGATTTTGGCGTTTTGCCAAACACACTCACTTAGTACAACAGAGAGTCTGTCGACCCATGTTTGAAGTTAACCCTGTGTACAACAAACTCAAGGAGCTGGCTGAACGGGCCGAGCTTCTTAGGGGGTACCTTTGACTATGATGCCAAGAAAGAGCGTCTGGAAGAGGTAAATGCCGAGCTGGAGCAGCCGGATGTGTGGAACCAGCCCGAGCGTGCCCAGGCACTGGGTAAGGAAAGATCCAGCCTGGATACGGTGATCGGCACCCTGGACGCCCTGGCGTCGGGTCTCGAAGACATCGGCGGCCTGGTGGAGCTGGCGGTCGAGGAAGAAGATGAAGAGACCTTCATCGAAGCCCAGACCGAGCTGGAGACCCTGGACAAACGGCTGGCGGATCTGGAATTCCGCCGCATGTTTTCCGGCGAGAATGATGCTTCCGACTGCTATCTGGATCTGCAGTCCGGCTCCGGCGGTACCGAAGCCCAGGACTGGTGCAACATTGTTTTGCGCATGTACCTGCGCTGGGGTGAATCGCGCGGCTTCAAGACCGAGATCATCGAACTGTCCGAAGGCGATGTGGCCGGTATCAAGTCCGCCACCGTCAAGTTCAGCGGCGAATACGCCTTCGGCTGGCTGCGTACCGAGTCCGGCGTACACCGCCTGGTACGAAAGTCACCGTTCGATTCCGGCGGCCGCCGTCACACCTCCTTCTGCTCCGCCTTCGTTTATCCGGAAGTCGACGACGATATCGAAATCGAAATCAATCCCTCGGATCTGCGGGTCGATACCTACCGCGCCTCCGGTGCCGGTGGTCAGCACGTTAACCGGACCGACTCGGCGGTGCGTCTTACCCACGAGCCGACCGGCATAGTGGTGCAGTGTCAGAACGACCGCTCCCAGCACAAGAACCGCGATCAGGCGATGAAGCAGCTGAAAGCCAAGCTGTATGAATTCGAGCTGCAGAAGCAGAACGCCGAGAAGCAGGCGATGGAAGACAGCAAGTCCGATATCGGCTGGGGCAGCCAGATCCGTTCCTACGTGCTGGACGATGCCCGTATCAAGGATTTGCGTACCGGGGTCGAGACCCGCAACACCCAATCGGTGCTGGATGGCGACCTGGACAAGTTTATCGAGGCCAGCCTCAAGTCCGGGCTCTAAGTAGCTGGTGACACCGTCGCCACGACGGTCAGATACTGCCAAGCAGACCCTCCGCGCCAGGGAAGGCGCGGCGGAGCCCCCATGGAAGGGTTTACGGCGTGTCTGCGTGCAGTGCTGACCGCCGTGGCGTGACTCGGACTCAAGTTATTTAATCGAAAAGATTCAAACAAGGCTTAATCATGACAGAGCAGCTACAAGACGAGAACAAATTGATCGCCGAGCGCCGCGCCAAGCTCGACCAGATCCGCAAGAATTGCCCGGCCAACGGCCACCCCAACGATTTTCAGCGTGAACACCTGGCCGCCGACTTGCAGGCCGAATTCGGCGAACACGACAAGGATGCCCTGGTCGCCCTGGGCAAAACCGTGTCGGTTGCCGGCCGCATCATGGCCAAGCGTGGTCCCTTCTTGGCACTGCAGGACATGACCGGTCGCATTCAGGCCTATGCCACCAAGGAAGCCCAGCAGATCATCAAGGATCAGTATGCCGGCCTGGATATCGGCGACATCGTCGGTGTGACCGGTGTGCTGCACAAGTCCGGCAAGGGCGACCTCTACGTCAACATGGATCAATTCCAGCTGCTGACCAAGGCGCTGCGCCCGCTGCCCGAGAAGTTCCACGGCCTGTCGGATCAGGAAACCCGCTACCGCCAGCGGTATCTGGACCTGATCACCAACGATGACTCGCGCCGTACCTTCCAGGTGCGTTCGCAGGTGATGGCGGCCATTCGCCAGTTCATGAATGGCCACGGCTTCATGGAAGTCGAAACGCCTATGATGCAGGTGATCCCGGGTGGCGCTTCCGCTCGTCCCTTCATCACCCATCACAATGCCCTCGACATGGACATGTACCTGCGTATCGCGCCCGAGCTGTACCTGAAGCGGCTGGTCGTGGGTGGTTTCGAGAAGGTGTTCGAGATCAACCGTAACTTCCGTAATGAAGGTCTGTCGCCGCGCCACAACCCCGAATTCACCATGATGGAATTCTACTGGGCCTATGCGGACTACCGGGATCTGATGGACTTCACCGAAGAGATGCTGCGTACCGTGACCACCCAGGTGCTGGGCAGCGCCGAGGTGAAGTACGGCGAAGAGACGTTTGACTTCGGCAAGCCGTTCGAACGCCTGAGCATGAAAAACGCCATCCTCAAGTACAACCCGGAAGTGACCCTGGACCAGCTGGCGACCTTCGAAGGTGCCTGTGAAGTGGCCAAGGATCTGAAGATCAAGGTCGAGAAGTCCTGGGGCCTGGGTCGGGTGATCACCGAGATCTTCGAAGAGACCGCCGAGCACCGTTTGATCCAGCCGACATTCATCACCGAGTATCCGGAAGAAGTGTCGCCGCTGGCGCGCCGCAATGACAACGATCCGACCATTACCGACCGTTTCGAGTTCTTCATCGGTGGCCGCGAAATTGCCAACGGTTTCTCGGAGCTGAACGATGCGGAAGATCAGGCCCAGCGTTTCCGCGATCAGGTTGATCAGAAGGACGCGGGCGACGACGAAGCCATGTTCTACGACGAAGACTATGTGACCTCGCTGGAACACGGCCTGCCGCCCACCGCCGGCCAGGGCATCGGCATCGACCGTCTGGTGATGCTGCTGACCGACTCGCACACCATTCGCGACGTGATCCTGTTCCCGACCCTGCGCCCACAGCGCTAAGCAAGTTCCGAACAGGTAAGGCGTAAAGAGTGAGGCGTGAGGGGTAAAACCCTCACGCTTTTTTTGATCCCGCCGTTTTTGCCGTCATCCTGACGAACGTCAGGATCTCGTTTTGGCTCGGCGCTTGGCGCTATGAAATGTAGCCGCCACTTCAGTTGACGGGACTGCAAAGCAGGATGATCTATGTGGTTGCCCTGTAAAAGTCGGACAAAGGGCCCGCTCCGCCGACTCGCTATGAATACATCCATGTACGCTCTCTGTTTCATCCCTGAAACAGAAGGTCGGCGGAGCAGATCCCTTTGCCCTCCTCGAGGCTGGGGGGTAGTTCTGTTTGGAGCTTCTTGCGGCCCTCTCGCTCGTGCGTAGTGTTGCGCCGGCGAGACTTGGCAAGTGTCATTCCGTTCTATGAGCGTTGCCAGTACTTGAAATTCAATACAAACTTGGTAAGTCGGTATTCTTGATTGACGCGCCGCTCAGAGGATACAGGGAAAGCCAGTATCCGTGGGCATTGCACAAGTCGGCGGGTCTGACGATTCCATCGCTGTCCTGCCGTACCTGAAGGAGCAGAGCAAAAATGAAATCCGTATCAATCGGTACTGTTTTTTTCAAGGCGGCTTTGAACTCGTTACTGACCCCGGACATGCTGCATGCCGGTCAGTTCGGCGTTAGATTCCATGAAAACTAGCATTGCTTTGCTCGTCGGCGCTCTTCTTCTTTCCGGCTGTACGCACTGCCAAGTAGCGACATTCTACAAACCATCGACATATGGAGATAGTCGGTTGCGAACAGAGTCGGTAATGCCGACTGATGTCGGCATTATGCTTGGCAATGTTCCTTTATCAATCGGCGTTTGTGGCAACAGATATTTAGCACCTCCAGGCGATACAGTTATGCTATGTATCTCTCTGGAATTAGACGAGGCTACTACTTTTCGCTTTGCTGAATCAATGGTGAGTCTGGAGGCAGGATTATCGGCACCTAAAGCGGTTTCAATGACTTCTGTTGAATACGAAATATTTTGCCAAGTAGTAGAAGGTAAGAGAAGGTGTACTTCTAATGAGGAGTCACCAGTTGTTGGGGCTGTAAATGCTGTAAATAAAGTCTCTTCAGTGGGCACGGTTGATCGGTATGCGTTTGATCCAGCTTTGGAATTTCGCGGAGCAATGGACATGCTTCATGAGGGCGCCTGGTTCGGGCACCGGCTCACAGGAAAACGCCGATATTACGTACGTACTGTTTCAACGCCGATACTGCGAGGCGCAGAGCTATCGGTGCAATTACCTGAAGTTATTATCAACGGTAACGCGTTCACACCGCCAAAGCTGAACTTTCGGGTGGTGACCGAAGAAGTTTGCCGAATGGTTCCGCTGGCATGAAATAGATTTAGGTTTATTTGTGTGTGATTAAATAATTATATTTATCGTCATGGAGAATAAATATAAATCATCGCAAAGTATTGGGGCAGGCCTTACATTTTGCATCTATTTCCTTTCTATTCGGCTGGATGAATAGGTAATATATGCCCCTTGTCTCGGGAGTTTTGATGCAGCTTCTTTCTGAGCACAAAGCTTCCCGAAGACTGCGCCAACAGGCGACTTTGCAGCATGAGGGAGGATGAAGGGATCTGCTCCGCCGACCGTCACATGACAGGTCCAGCAAAAGCTCCTGCAATGCTGGTACTCCCGCCGTCCATGGCGGTCGGATGTCATGTGCTGAGCGTTACAGGGACGTACTTGAAGCGTGTCGGAGGAGCGGGCCCTTTATCCGACTTTACACAGCAGCAAAATCGAAACAGCCAAACCAGAAGAGCCAAACCCGAGATCCTGGCGTGCGTCAGGATGACGGCAAAAAACACCGACCCTGCCGGTTCGGTGCTTCTCTTCAGATTAGCGCTGGTTTTACCCCTCACTCCTCACGCTTCACCCCTTACGTAGATTTAAAATCCCCACTACTGATCAGCTTGTCGGTCACCCGGTTCACCGCGCGGGCTGTGCGTTCGACGATGTCGTCGATATCGTTGCGGGTCACCACCAGTGGCGGGGCGAAGCCCAGAATGTCGCCGTGGGGCATGGCGCGGGCAATCAGGCCCTGCTCCAGACAGGCGGCGGCTATTTGCGGGCCCACCTTGAGGGCGGGATCGAAATGCGTGCGTTTGCCCTTGTTGCTGGAAAATTCCAGCGCGTGCAGCAGGCCCACGCCGCGAGTCTCGCCCACCAGCGGGTGATCAGCAAAAGTCTCCTGCATGCGCTGCTGCAGATAGGCACCGGTATCCCGGGCGTTGGCGGTCAGGTTTTCGCGGGCAATGATATCCAGGTTACACAGCGCCGCCGCGGCCCCTATGGGGTGACCGGAATAGGTATAACCGTGGCCGATGGCGCCCCATTCATCGGTGCCCTGTTCCAGCACCTTCCATACCCGGTCGCCGACGATCACGCCGGATAACGGCTGATAGGCCGAGGTCAGGCCCTTGGCGATGGTC
>JBFGZI010000083.1:0-8659 GCA_041586855.1 Oceanisphaera sp.
ATTATTCATGACAAATCCTGTGCGCAATGAAAATCAGTTATTGAGATTAAAGGGACGATAATAAGGCAACAGGCTGGTGCCCGGAGAAAATTCGCCGCTGCCGGTACCGAACGAGCTGAGCCCTTTCAGTTCGAAGCGCAGTCCGACAAGGGTTTCCTGCAGGGTTTCGGTCGGATTGATCAGCTTGTCCTCTTTTTGTGATTGCTCCCATACCAGGCTGACGGCCCAGCAGCAGGAGTCGTAACGCAGCCCTATCAGAGTATCGATATTGCGACTTAGTTCAATATCCCGGTAATGACCGCCGATCAGCCGCCATTGCGGATCCAGCGGCCAGGAGAAGGTGCCGCCCAGCTGGTTGAGATCGTTCCCCAGGCTGGCATCCGGAAAATAGCTCTGGTTCAGGTGACGAAAGCCGAGTTGAGCCAGCTTGCCCTCGTTGTTGTATTCCAGGGTGATATTGCCGGCGGCGAGCCTGTGGTTGCGGGTATCCTGCTGGGCTTCGGTATGCACAAACCAGTCGCCGTCGATGTTCAAGTCGCCTTCGAAGGTCAGGAAAGAGCGTTTGAAATCGCTGGGCTCATCACGAGGAAACAGCCGTACTCGCGGCGAGGTAAAGTTGTAGGTCTGGGCCAGAGCCAGGCGTAACCGTTCGATGCTGTCGGTATCGTAGATGCGGCTGGTGAAGCCGGCAGTCAGCTGATTGGCGTCACTGATCCGGTCCAGACCGGCAAAGCGGCGATCGCTGAACAGGCTGTAGTAGTCCTGGCGCATATCGGTGGTGTCGTACAGACCGATGTTGTCCTGATCCTTGAAGGGAACATACAGATACTGCAGCTGCGGCTCCAGGGTCTGGGTAAAGTTCTGCTCGAACCATTGGGTGTCCCGGTCGAACACCAGGGTGCCGTTGAGGCGCAGGCGCGGCAGCAGCCGGTCGGCGCTGGAGTCCAGGCTGTCGGTGGTAAAGCCCAGTCCGTCATCAGTCTGATTGCCATAATACTTAGACAGGTTATCGGGGATATCCTGCTCATAGTGAGTGTAATAGGCACCCACATCGGCGGTGAGTTTTGCCCCCGGCTGATTGACGACGGAATACACCAGCTTGGGCTCCGCATGAAAACGGGTCGCCTGGTAGACATTCTTATCGTCGTTGTTGAACTGGGTCAGTTCGGAATCCAGGGCCAGATCGAAATCACCAAAGCCGCGGTAGCTGGTCAGCGCCAGGCTGGGGGCCAGCTGAAAAGGTTGGGTGTCCAGATCGGATCTGAGGATCTGGTAATCCCGCACTTCGGTGGTTAACTGCCAGTGCCTGTCATAATAACCGCCACTGAGTGACTGCATCAGCTGATTATCGACCAGGCGTCCGACCGGCGGCGAGAAATCGTCGAAATAGGCAACATCCCAGCCGGCGACCTTGGTGTAGTCGATGTTACCGCGCCAGTGACCTTCGGTGTCGAAGCGGGCGTTGTGGCGCCAGTTGAACAACCAGCGGGCTTCATCTTGCCATTCGGTTTTAGCCAGTTGGTCGTCGTTCGACAGGTATTCGCCATAGAGGATGCCGCTTTGCCCTTCAACCGGCAGATAGCGGAACTCGAGCTGGCCCATGGTGCCACGTTTACTCATGTAACGGGGTGTCAGGGTGGCATCGTAGTTGGGGGCAATATTCCAGTAATAGGGAACAGTAAAGTCGTTGCCGTTTGTCCCGCCAAGCTCGATGGTGGGGTAGAGGAAACCGCTTTGCCGTTCATCCTTGACCGGAAACCTGATGTAGGGAAAGTAGAACACAGGTACATCACCCAGCCAGAGCACCGCATTCCAGGCTTCCCCGAACACTTCATCCTGCTCGACCTGTACCGAGCTGGCCTTGAGCTGCCAGACGTCTTCGCCAGGCGGACAGGTGGTGTAGCTGGCCCCCTTGAATTCGACCTGGTTGCTGTTGTCGCTCAGCTGTACCTGACGTGCCCGGCCGCGACCGGGCTCGCCATGAAACTGGTAACGGGCCTCGTCCAGCTCGGTATCCTTGGTGGTGAGGTTACCCGTCAGCCGTTGGTCGCTGTCTACGCTGATGGTGCCGTCGGTGAAATGAATATTGCCTTCGGCCAGCACATCGCGGCTAAGCTGCTCAAGCTCGACGTAATCGGCACTGAACCGGCGTTGATCCTGCTCTACCTGTACATCGCCACGATAGAGGATCTTGCCATCCCGTGTGGCATCCAGCACCTCGGCGGTAACGGTAATGGGTGCGTTGGGATCCCCCTGAGTGGTGTCCACCCGCAGTGGAACATGGCTGAAACAGCGGCTGAAGTTAAGCGGGGGGCTGGGCTCTTCTGCGGTGGTCACCGCCGTTGTCTGAGCCTGGGTCAGGCCCGAGATAAGCAGCAGGGGAAAGCCGATAATCCGTATTCTCATGGGTTGATGCTCGCATTCCTGGTGTGGCGACACCGCCCTCGGAGGCTGGTTGAGCTTTTGGTGTCATTACTTTATGGTAACGGGCTATGATAAAGCATTCTTGCAGCCAGCACTATGGCCCTGCTTTAGCGTCATTTTTCATCCAGGATCCCGTTCATGAGGTTAGTTGTTCCCCATTGGTCCCCGCTCCCGATGTGTATTTGCGTTGCCTTCCGGCAAGGTATTCAGATGAATGCCCCGGAGGCACAATAAATGTTGGCACATATCAAAGGTAAATTGATCGGTTTTTTGTTCGGGCTGCTTATCGGTAATATTCCAGGTGCCCTGCTGGGGCTGTGGCTCGGGCATCTGGTCGACAAAAAGCTGGCCAATGCCTGGCTGTTCAACAAGGGAGCCCAGACCGAGTTCCTCTATACCACCTTCGCCACCATGGGCCATGTAGCCAAGTCCAGTGGCCAGGTATCGAGAGAAGAGATTCGCCTGGCCGAGCAGCTGATGACCCAGATGCGTTTGCAGGGCGAACAACGGGCTCAGGCCCAGAACGCCTTTCGCGAGGGGAAAAGCGCCGATTTTCCGCTGGCCGAGACCCTGCGCCGCTTTCGGGCCCGGGTCAAGGACAGCCGTAACCTGCTGCGCTTCTTTATGGAAGTTCAGTTGCAGCTGGCCTTTGCCGATGGCGACTTGCACCCGGCCGAACGTCGCCTCTTGCTGACCATCGCCGTCGAACTGGGGTTTTCCGAAGCCGAGCTGGAACAGCTGCTAACCTTTGCCGAAGCCCAGTTGCATGGTTTTCGACAGGGCCATGGTCATGGCGCCGGTGGCCATACCCAGCCGCCGGCGGAGCGCTTGCGCGATGCCTACCTGATTCTCGAAGTGGAAGAAGGGGCCGACGACAGCACGGTCAAGCGCGCTTATCGTCGACAGATGTCCAAGCATCATCCGGACAAACTGGCGGCCCAGGGCCTGCCCAAGGAGATGATGGACATGGCCAAGGAAAAGGCCCAGGACATTCAGCAAGCCTGGGAAACCATCAAGGCGGTGCGGAATATTCGCTGACTGAAAGTGAGGGGTAAGGTGTTAAGCGTGAGGCGATCATCCTCACTCCTCACTCCTCACTCCTCACTCCTCACTCCTCACTCCTCACTCCTCACTCCTCACTCCTCACACTAAGATGTTCTGCGGTTGGCCGGCGACGAAGGCGTCGATGTTGTCGATCAGCTGATCCGCCAGTCGTTGCATGGCGTTTCGGCTGGCCCAGGCGACATGCGGCGTCAGTATGAAGTTGGGATACTGCAGCGCCTGCAACAAGGGGTTGTCTGGCGCCGGCGGCTCCTCGCATACTACATCGAAACCGGCACCACCAATTTGTTTGTGCTCCAGAGCCGCCAGCAGGGCGGCTTCGTCCACCAGACCACCACGACCCACGTTGACCAGCAAGGCATCTTCCTTCATCAGGGCCAGCTCTCGCTCCCCGATCAGATGCCGCGTGTCGGAAGTCAGCGGACAATGCAGGCTGATGACATCGGCATCATTCAGCAATTGTTCGAAGCCGACACGGCCGTCGGCAGCAGCCTGCCCCTTGCGGGCCGCGACAATCACCTTCATGCCCAGCGCCGTCGCCAGTTTTTCCAGATCCCGGGCTATGGTGCCGTAGCCGATCAGTCCCAGGGTCTGGCCGGCCAGATCCCGCACCGGGTAGTCGAAATAACAGAACTGGCCGCTTTGCTGCCAGCGTCCGGCGACGATGGAGGCACGATAGGCATTGAGGCTGCGATTCAGCGCCATGATCAGGGCCAGCGCATGTTCCGGCACCGAGTTCTTCGAGTAGTCACGAATATTGCAGACCGCAATACCGGCCTGACGACAGGCTTCCAGATCGACGTTATCGCTGCCGGTGGCGGCAATGGCCACCAGTTTCAGGCGGGGCAGGCGGGACAGGATGTCGGCATCGAGCCGCACCTTGTTGACGATGACGATATCGGCATCCTGCAGACGTTTCAGCACCTGATGGGGCGCGGTTTCTTCATATTCTTCCCAATGATGGGGAAAGGAGGGCGCGCGTAGTTCAATCTCCGGCGCCAGAGTTTTTCGGTCCAGAAATACCAGTTTCATGGCGTTCTTCCTTTACATAATTCGGGGCGGCCAGCGGGATGGCAGGCTGAATCCTGCCTGTCATCCCGTGTTCATGCTCCCTATTCGGTAGCGAAGGGGGCCGGCGCAGTAAACTTCAGCCATTCCTTGCTTCTGGGATGACGAAACTCCAGTTCGGCGGCATGCAGCTGTAAATGCGGAGCCATCTCCAGGGCCTCCCCTTCGGCATAGAGATTATCTCCCAAAATAACATGGCCCAGGCTTTTCATGTGCACCCGCAACTGATGAGAGCGCCCGGTAATAGGGATAAGTTTGATCAGGCTGCGGTCTTCCAGTCGGCGCAGGCAGCGCCAGTGGGTGAGCGCCGCTTTGCCGTTCTCGTGATCAACCATGTGCCGTGGCCGGTTGGGCCAGTCGCAACACAGCGGCAGATCGATGCTGCCCGCGCTTTGTTTAGGATTACCGTACACCCAGGCGTAATAGCACTTGGCGGTTTCACGTTCACGAAACTGGCGGCTCAGCTCTCGGTGTGCCTTGGGGTGCAAGGCCATCACAATCACCCCCGAGGTCGCCATATCCAGCCGGTGCACCACCTGAGCTGTGGGATAAACTCGCGCCACCCGGTAAGACAAACTGTCGTGATGAACAGGATCCCGACCGGGAACGCTGAGCAGGCCACTGGGCTTGTTCAGCACTATCAGGCTGTCGTCCTGATACAGGACTTCAAACTGGGGATTCGTTGGTGGATCGTAACGCAGCAAAACCATGGTGGTATTTCCTTATTGGTGGCTGACTACGATATACCGAATCGCGTCCAGTTTTAAACGGGTATGACTCAGCAGGCTATCCAGTTCATCCTGTAGTTCCTGTACATGGGTGATTTCACTTTCCCGTACGTTGGGGTTTACCTTGGCCAATTGTTGCAGGCGCTGGAGTTCCTGGCCGATGGACTCGTGCATCTTGGAGCGGGCCTGTTCGACGAGGGCATGCATTTGCTGCTCTGCGACCGGCTGCGCTTGTTGCAGCAGCTGATGGATAATGCTCTGGGAAGCGTTCACCAGTTTGCTGGCCAGGTGACGGTTGACCGGGCTGAGCTGGCGGTCGAATGACTCGAAGCTGACCTTGTCCGCCAGATCGTTGCCATTCTTGTCGAGCAGCAGACGGATGGGCGCGGGCGGCAGAAAGCGATACAGCTGGGCATTATGAGCCGACTCGGCCACGAAGATCAGTTCCAGAAACTGGGTACCGACCGGTAGCGCCTTGTTCTTGAGAATGGCCACCGAGGTGGTGCCGATCTCCGAACCCAGCACCAGGTCGATACCGCCACGGATCATCGGATGATCCCAGCTCAGCAGATGCAAGTCGTCCCGGCTCAGGGCGGTGTCACGGTCGAAGGTGATGCTGGCGCCGTCTTCCGGCAGACCGGGAAAACTCGGGATCAGCATCTGCTCGGTGGGCCGCAGTACGATGGCGTTTTCACCACGATCGTCCTGATGTACGCCCACTTCATCAAACAGCTTGATGGCGAAGATGGCCAGGGTCGGATCTTCGTCTATTTCTGTCAGCTCCGCGGCCAGATCCCGGTCGAGAATGACGCCGCTGGAGTTCAGTTCCAGCAGTCGATCCCGACCCTGTTCCATCTGGCTGTTGAGTTCCCGGGTGAGGGTGCGGGTATCGGCAATCAGCTGTTCCAGCGCCGCTTCGTCCTGGCCGTGATCGGCCAGTAGCGCCAGCAGGCGCTCACCGACTTGCTGATAGACCGGCTGGCCGACTGCATTGGGCTTGCTGAAGGCATCCATTCCCTGGTGATACCAGAGGGTCAGCGCCTGCTGGGCCGTGCCTTCAAGATAAGGCACATGAATATCGATGTTGTGTTGCTGGCCGATACGGTCGAGGCGACCGATACGCTGTTCCAGCAGATCCGGGTTGAGCGGCAAGTCGAACAGCACCAGTTGATGAGCAAACTGGAAGTTTCGGCCTTCCGAGCCTATTTCCGAGCAGATCATCACCTGGGCGCCACCTTCCTGCTGAGCAAAGTAGGCGGCAGCCTTGTCCCGCTCCAGCAGTGACATGCCTTCGTGAAAGACGGTGCCGCGAATGCCTTCTTTGACCCGCAGTACTTCTTCCAGCGCCAGAGCGACACCGGCCTTGGCGGTGATGATCAGGATCTTGTCGTTGCGCCTGGCTTTGGTGTATTCCAGCAGCCATTCCACCCGGCTGTCGAATTGGGTCCAGGCACTGTCACCACCTTCAAACTGGCGATAAATCTCTTCCGGATACAGGGCCTGCAACGCCTGACTGGCGTCATCCTGTCGGCTGCCCATCATGCCTGCCACGCGGATGGCTGTTTTATACTGGTTGGGCAGAGGCAGCGGATGCAGCTGCAGCTGACGGGCGGGGAAGCCCTTGATTGCCTGACGGGTATTACGGAACAGCAGGCGACCGGTACCGTGGCGGTCGAGCAGTTGAGCCAGCAACTGCTGACGGGCGGCCGGATCGGTCAGGCTACTGTCATCCTGGCCATCCATAAAGGGTGCCAGACGGGCTTTTGCCGTTTCATCCAGCGGGGCGTCAGAGAGCAGGGCTTCCGCCGCTGCGGCCAGCGGCTGATATTCTTCTTCTTCGGCCAGAAAGGCGTTGTAATCATAGAAGCGCTCGGGATCGAGCAGGCGCAGGCGAGCAAAATGACTCTCGTGACCTTGCTGATCCGGGGTGGCGGTCAGCAGCAAGACGCCGGCGGTATCTTCGGCAAGCGCCTCTACTACTTCATAAGCCCGGCTGGGTTGCTCGGCATCCCACATCAAGTGATGTGCTTCATCTACCACCAGCAAGTCCCAGTCACTTTCATGCAACTGCTCGAAGCGCTTACGCTTCTTGGTAATAAAGTCGAGACTGCACAGCACCAGCTGTTCGGTATCGAAGGGGTTGGCGGCATCGGCAAAGGCCTCGACACAGCGCTCTTCGTCGAACAGGGCAAAATACAGATTAAAGCGGCGCATCATTTCGATCAGCCACTGATGGATCAGGGCATCGGGTACCAGGATCAGAATGCGGCTGGCGCGGCCCGACAGCCATTGCTGTTGGATGATCATGCCGGCTTCGATGGTCTTGCCCAGGCCGACCTCATCTGCCAGCAAGACGCGGGGAGCATAACGGCTACCCACTTCCCTGGCGATATGCAGCTGGTGCGGGATCAGGCTGACCTTGCCGCTGGCCAGGCCGCGCAGCGGCGAACGGCGCCGGTTGAACTGGTGCATCAGCGCCTGATAGCGCAGGTTATAGCGGCCGATTTTATCAATCTGGCCGGCGAACAGTCGTTCCTGAGGTTTATTCAGCTTGATAAAGTGGTTGAGAAAGGTTTCCCTCAGGCTGGCAGGCTCGCCGGTATCCAGGCGAGTGCCATGGTAGGTTAACAGACCGTTTTGTTCTGTGACGGAGGCGACTTCCAGCTCCCAGTCTTCGTGGCTGCTGATGCTATCGCCGGGGTTGAACATTACCCGGGTAATAGGCGCATCGTCCTTGGCATACATACGGTTTTCACCGCAGGCAGGAAAAAGCATGGTCACCATACGCACATCGATAGCGACGATGGCGCCCAGTCCAAGATCGGTTTCTGTATCACTAATCCAACGTTGGCCGAGGGAAAAAGGCATTCAATTCTCCAAGCTGAAGAGGGGGGAATAAAAAAGGGGCGCTATCTTACCCCAAGCCCACAGAGGGCGCATCCGTCAAAGCGGTCTTGATGAGCCAGGCCATAAGAATAGAAGCGAAAAAGGCATCTATATAGGCATAAAAGCGGTAAAAGAAAGCAGATTGTTCAATACGTGAGCGAACGGTTTTTTTTATTAAAAAAGCCCTTGCGCAAAATCAGCCACTCCCTATAATGCGCATCCACTGACACGGGGCAAGCAGCTCACGGTCACAAGGGTTTGAGAGACAGAAAATTAAGTCACTTTAAACGCTTGACGAACAATTTGGAATGCGTAGAATACGCATCCCTGACCGGAACAAGGTCAACGCTCTTTAACAATTTATCAAGCAAACTGTGTGGGCACTCGCAGGTAGTTGAGAAACGAAAAAATATTGTTTTTCAATGTCTTGTCGGAGTGCAACTAGAAATAGCAGCAATTCAGTAATTCATTGAGCATCAAGTCTTTAATTG
>JBFGZI010000084.1:0-8552 GCA_041586855.1 Oceanisphaera sp.
CTGATGCTGGGGGTCTGCGCCGGTGGTGTGGCCGGTGCCCTGGTACCGGGCACTTCCGAGCCGGGTCTTTATGCCTTGCTGGGCATGGCGGCCATGATGGGGGCCGTGCTGCATGCGCCCCTGGCGGCGCTGGCCACGGTACTGGAACTGTCGCTCAGTGCCGAGGCCATGTTTCCGGCGATGACGGTGGTGCTCACGGCCAATCTGGTCTGCCAGCACGGTTTTCGGCAGCCCTCACTGTTGCTGACCCTGCTCAAGGAACGGGGGCGTCTGCTGCAAACCCACCCGCTGCGTACCGCCCTGGCCCAACGTTATCTGTCCGAGCTGGCCAGTTTCCGCTTCAGCGAGTTTGATATGGAGCAGGATGATCATAATCTGGATGCGGTACTTGAGCAGAAGCTGCCCTGGGTGGTGGTACGTCAGTCAGAACAGTGCTATCTGGTCGAGGAAGAAGCGTTGGCGGAGGCCTGTCAGGAATGGCGACAGCAGCAAGATCAGACACTGGCCCAGGCGCTGGCGCCGCTGCTGAGTGACCGTCGGCGGCTGATTGAGCTGACCGAAGATGCCTCTCTGCTGACGGCGCTCAAGACGCTGCAGCAGGAGGAAACCGCCGGCTTCCTGCTGCCGGTCGGTCGTCAGGGCCTGGGGTTGGTGACACGACGCCGCCTGGTGACGATGCTGACCACGGATGATCCCATTCATTAATGTAAGTTGTAAGGGGGGAATCGTGAGAGGTGTATTTGAGCAGATATCGGGTCGGAGAGTCAGAGGCAACACAGCCGCCTCCCACGACACGCCATAAACTCATCCCTGAGGGCTCGGAAATGCCATCCCTGGCATTTCACGGTCGTGGGAGGCCGTCTCTGTTGCCTCCTCCTGAACTTCGAGTTGTCCGCAGACTGCGCCGACAGGCGGCTCTGGGGCATCAAGGAGGACAAAGGGATCTGCTCCACCGACCATCACATGACAGGGATGTCATGTGCTGAGCGTCACAGGGAGGTGCTTGAGCGGGTCGGCGGAGCGGGCCCTTTGTTCGGACGGATATGAACATTGCATAGGTCGATTGTTTAATGGGGTAGGTCTTACATGTCTGTTAACGCCTGTTCAGCCTGGGCTTGCCATTGGCCGGGTAAAGCTGCGGCCCGGCGCAGGCTGGCGATGGCCTGCTGCCGTTGGCCCAGGCCGATTTGGGTCAGCCCCTGGTTGAGCCAGGCGACCGCCAGCCCGGCATCCTGTTCGGTCGCCTGTTTAAACGCATCGGCCGCCGCCTGCGGGTCACCGCTGGCGTGCAGCGCATTGCCCAGCGCAAACCAGCCCATGGCGTGGTCGGGCCAGCGTGCGACCAGCGACTGCCAGGCGGGCAGGGCGGCCTCGGCTCCGGCCGTGGCTTCAAACGCGGCTATGCTGTCGGTCGCCTGCCGGGAGCCGATGCTCAGAGGCAGCTGCCCCGGTGGCAGGGCCACCATGGCCCAGCGACCACTGCGAGCCCAGGTGGCGTCGAAACGGCCCATGCCGGTCACCTGACGGGATTGTTCGCCGCTGTGCAGTATCAGCTGTTCCCGCTGTCGGTCGTAACCGATGACGACCGCGTAATGCCACATGGGCCAGAGCGGTAGCGACAGGTTCTGCAGCACCACCACAGGGTACCCGGCGCTGACTTCAGACAATAACGCATCGAAGCTGCCGTCCAGCGGATAACCGATGCGTTGATGACGACGCACCGTGGCCATCATCTCCGGCTGTACACTGCCTTCACGTCCCGGTACGAATACCTGGGGGATCAGCTGATCCACGCTCACCTCGACGCCGCTGGCATTGAGTGCCATGGCCAGTGAGGCAGGGCCGCACTGGTAGTCGCGCTGACTGTGAAAGGGCACGCCGGTGACATAAGCCTGACCGGGGAGCAGCCCCGTCGTGTCCGGTGATAACCGGGGCGTGGCGGCGCAGCCACTCAGCAGTGCCGGTAACATCAGCACCGGCAGCATCTGAACAGGTAATGGCAAAACGCCCGCCAGGCGGACGTTTTGCAGGTAACGATAAAGCGCCTTCAGCGGTTGAAAGAAAGCCATTAACGGGTGAAGGGGAAGACGTGAGTCAGACCCAGCAGATCGGTGACCAGCAGTATGATAAAAACGGTGAGCAGGGCACCGACCACACCGTTGGCCCCGGCGGGCATATTATCCAGCTGTTCGGCCATCTGCCGCACTTCCTGATCCGACAGGGCGGCGACCCGGGCCTCGACTTCATTCAATTCAACACCCTGGTTGACCAGCTGTTCGCGCACGTCGGCGCGGGCCAGCAGCTTGCCGATACGTTCGCGTTCGGCACTGATCTGCACCGCATCCAGCGCGCTTTGGGTGGACACCAGCTGGCTCGGCTGGGCCTGAACGGCCAACGGCATTGTGCCCATCATCAGGGACAGGATCAGCAAGGGGTTTAGTATCCGAAAGAATCTTTTCATTATCATTGTTATTCTCCTTAAACTGGGGGGAAGGCGAAATGGATTCGTTCCGAGAGCACGAGTTTCATGTTTGGGGTCCGAGTCATGAGTATAGACAGAGTGAAAGAGTAGGGTTGTCATTTGAAGCACCGAAATCAACGGTTTTTACCTGTGAGCGCCATGACCGCTAGTCGACTATTTTGGGAGGCGTTATTTCTGGTTATTTGAAGGGATACCGGGCGCTGTTGGTGATTTGGTGGTGCTGGCTGCCGGTACAGGCGGAGGAGAGCGCCGTTGAACGATGGGATCTGGAGGTGGTGGCAACCCTGCCTCATGAGCCCGACGCCTTTACCCAGGGTCTCTTGCTGCATGAGGGTTATCTGTATGAAAGCACCGGTCTCTATGGTCGGAGCAGTCTGCGCAAGGTGAATCCGCAAACCGGCGAGGTGGTGCAACGTCTGGCTCTGGACCCGGCGTATTTCGGGGAAGGGCTGGAGCGGGTCGGTAATCGGCTGATCCAGCTGACCTGGAAAGAGGGGCTGGCGCTGGTTTATGATCTGGATACGCTGTCGCTGGTGCAGGCGCATCAATACGGCGGCGAGGGATGGGGCTTGTGTTTCGATGGCGAGGCGCTGTGGATGAGCGACGGTAGTGCCACCCTTTACCGGCGTGATCCGGTGGACTTTTCCCTGCAAGCCAGGATGACGGTCATTCGAGAGGGCTGGCCCCAGGACAGGCTTAACGATCTGGTCTGCGTCGGCGATTACATTTACGCTAATGTCTGGAAGGAGCATCGCATCGTTAGAATCGACAAGCGCAGCGGGCGAGTCGATGCCGACATCGACGCCACCCCGTTGCTGGCTCTGAGTGGCCGCCCCGCGGATGCAGAGGCGGTACTCAACGGCATCGCCCATGATCCTGAGCGTGACGAGTTTTATCTGACCGGCAAGCTCTGGCCCAGTATGTTCCGGGTCCGCTTTGTACCGGTGGCACAGTAAATGTAGCGCAGGATAAGTGAGCGGCTGATTTTTAGGTGCAGGCGTTGTCTGCAGACAAAGGGCCCACTCCGCCGACACGCTGTGGATACATCCATGTACGCTCTCTGTTTCATCCCTGAAACAGAAGGTCGACGGAGCAGATCCCTTTGTTCTCCTTGATGCTTCAGAGCAGCCTGTTGGCGCCGTCGACGGATAACCCGGAGTTCAAGAAGAGGCAACAGAGCCGGGCTCAAGGCTCTTCGGAGGGTGTGATCATGGCCGTGTCGCCAGCCTGACTGCTTGGGCCCTGATCCAGGGTCTGCAGTGCCTGGCTGATATTATCCTGCTGCAACATGGCATCATCCGGATAGAAATAACGGGCCTGTTGCAGCAACTGCTCGGCTTCCTGTTGTCGATCCAGCCGGTTCAGGGCCAACACCATGTTGTAGTAAATATTGGCCCTGGGGGTATGGCGCACAAACTGTTGGCCCCAGTCGACATAGGCCTGCAGCTCTTCGGCATTTTGCTGCGCCGAGCCCACTGCCAGTCGCAGCGACATGGCGTTGAACTCCAGCCGGGTCAGCCAGGCCAGGGGGTTGCTGGCCGACAGCAACAATGCAGGCTCCTTGCCGCCACCGCGTTCATACTGGGTGACCACCCGGGCGGTCTGCAGCCCGGTGAGCATGAAGGGCACCACCAGGGCCGGGATCAGTAGGGCGGCAAAGCGGGCCAGCAGCCAGGGCCGATAGGGTTGGTTGTGCGGCGTTTCCAGCCGGGTGTCTATCCAGTACAGCAGCACCAGCAGGGTTACCCAGTGGGCCAGGGAATGATAGAAGGGGTATTCGGTCTGGCTGTGCAGGGCAATGGGCCAGACCAGGGCGGTCAGCGCCAGCGCGTGGCGCCAGGGGGCCTTGAACAGCAGGCGCACCAAGGCCAGCGCCACCGAGACAATGGCCAGCACCGGCAGCAGGCCGCCTTCCACCCCCCAGTAGAGCAGTTCGTTATGGGGATGATCCAGATTGGATTCCATCATCGGCAGGCTGGGCTGCTGCTCCATCCGGGACAGGTAGAATTCCATAAACTGGCGTTCGAAGTCGCCGTAACCCAGACCGAACCAGGGGTGTTCGGCAATCAGTGCCAGGCTTTGCAGCCAGTAGTGCTTGCGCATTCCCGGGTTGCTGTAAACCTCGGCGCCCCTTTGTATTCCTTCGCCTCCGCTCAGGGAGAGGAGCCCGAGGACAACACCCAGCCCGATCAGTCCCAGCCCCCACAAGCAATATTTTGGTTTCTGTTGCCGGGCCCAGGGCAGTAGTAGCAAAAGGCCAATCAGGCCACCGAGCAGGCCAACCCGGGACTGCAGCACTGTCAGCAACAGGGATCCGCTGAATAGCACGGCAGCCAGCCAGAGGTGTCTGACGGCGGGCAGGCGGCGCTTGTCTGCCAGGCCGAGATAACAGGCCAGCATCAGGCCGGTAGCCATGAAGCTGGCCATCACATTGGGCTGCTGGAAGATGCCATAGGGACGATTGGTATCGGTGTTGTAGCCAATCCAGTTGCCGGGTGTCAGCAGGTAATACTGCACCAGGCCGAGCAGGGCTTCCAGGCTGACGGCGGCCAGCAGCAGATACAGCAGCCGGTAGCGGGCGGCTTCGTTGAGGCGGCATTGCAGCAGGGCAAAATAGAAGAGTAAACCGCCGGCCAGCCCCGCCAGCCGGGGCAGAGCATGATCGGCAAAGCCCCGGTTGGGATAGAGCAACGGCACCAGCAGCAGCAGCAGCACCAGCCAGCACCAGAGGTGAAAGCGGCTGTAGCTTACGCTGCGGTTGAGGGTCATCTGCCACAGTCCCAGACCCGTCATCAGCGAGATGAAGATCCAGCCCACCATGTTGAACGGCAGATAGAAACCGGAGCCGCCGGGGTTGTGCATGAAGTAATGCATGCCGCCCAGCGACCAGGCGGCGAAACACCAGAACCAGAGGTAGGGTAATGAAATCCGTGTCATTGTTGCTTCCATGGAGACTAACGCCCTTTCAGCATAGGCCGTAAAAAGCGAGCCGTGTGAGACTCTTTGTGTTCCGCCACCTGTTCGGGGGTGCCGGTGACCAGGATCTGGCCACCGCCGCTGCCGCCTTCCGGCCCCATGTCGACTATCCAGTCGGCGGTTTTGACCACGTCCAGGTTGTGCTCGATGATCACCACGGTATTGCCGTGATCGCGTAGCCGGTGCAGTACCGTCAGCAACAGCTGAATATCGTGAAAATGCAGGCCCGTGGTGGGTTCGTCCAGAATATAGAGGGTCTGGCCGGTGTCGCGCTTGGACAGCTCCTTGGCCAGCTTGACCCGCTGGGCTTCGCCGCCGGACAGGGTGGTGGCCGACTGACCCAGCCGAATATAGGACAGGCCCACGTCCATCAGGGTTTGCAGCTTGCGGGAGATGGCCGGTACCGGCGCGAAGAAGTCACTGGCTTCTTCTACCGTCATGTCCAGCACCTCATGGATGCTCAGCCCCTTGTATTTAATCTCCAGGGTTTCCCGGTTGTAGCGTTTGCTCTTGCACACATCACAGGGCACATAGACATCGGGCAGGAAGTGCATCTCCACCTTGATCAGACCGTCGCCCTGACAGGCTTCACAGCGGCCGCCCTTGACGTTGAACGAGAAGCGGCCCGGCTTGTAGCCCCGGGAGCGGGCTTCATGGGTCGCGGCAAACAGCTCGCGAATGGGCGTGAAAATACCGGTATAGGTGGCCGGGTTGGAGCGGGGCGTGCGGCCGATGGGGCTCTGATCGATATCCACCACCTTGTCCAGCTTGTCCATGCCCTCGATGCTGCGGTAGGGCGCGGGCTGGCTCACGGTCGCCTTGTTCAGCTCCCGATGGGCGATGGGGAACAGGGTATTGTTGACCAGCGTCGATTTACCCGAGCCGGATACACCTGTGATACAGGTCATCAGCCCCAGCGGCAACTTCAGCTCGACGTTTTTCAAGTTGTTGCCGCTGGCACCGCTCAGCGTCAGCCAGTGTTCGCCCACCGGGGTGCGCAACTCGGGAATGGCGATGCTTTCCCGGCCCGAGAGATAGGCGCCGGTGAGCGAGTCCGGGTTGGCCATCACCTCGGCCGGTGTGCCCTGAGCGACTATTTCGCCGCCGTGCACGCCGGCGCCGGGGCCTATGTCCAGCACATGGTCGGCGGCGAGAATGGCGTCTTCGTCGTGCTCCACCACTATGACGGTGTTGCCCAGGTCCCGCAGGTGGGTCAGGGTCGACAGCAATCGTTCGTTATCCCGCTGGTGCAGGCCGATACTGGGTTCATCCAGCACATACATGACCCCTACCAGACCGGCGCCAATCTGGCTGGCCAGCCGGATGCGCTGGGCCTCGCCGCCGGACAGGGTGTCGGCGCTACGCGACAGGGTCAGGTAGTTGAGGCCGACGTTAACCAGAAAGCCCAGTCGGGCCACGATCTCCTTGAAGATCTTGTCGGCGATCTGCGCCTTCTGTCCCGTCAGCTCCATGCCGGTGAAGAAGGCGTGGGCCTCGCCGATGGCCATGTCGGCGACCTGAGGCAGAGTATGGCCGGCCACAAACACGTTGCGCGGCCCTTCTTTCAGACGGGTGCCGCTGCAACCGGGGCAGGCGCGGTGGCTCTGGTATTTGGCCAGCTCTTCCCGTACCGAGTTGGACTCGGTTTCCCGGTAGCGGCGCTCCATGTTGTGCAATATACCTTCGAACGGATGTTTGCGCACCAGCACATCGCCGCGGTCGTTCATGTACTTGAATTCGATGCTGGTGCGGCCAGAGCCGTACAGCACCGCCTGCTGTATCTGTTCCGGCAGATCCTGGTAGGGAACTTCCAGATCGAAGTCGTAATGCTCGGCCAGGGACTTGAGCATCTGATAGTAGTAGTAGCTGCGCTTGTCCCAGCCGCGGATGGCTCCGCCGGACAGGCTCAGCTCCGGGTTGCTGATCACCTTGCCCGGATCGACTATCTGCTGCACTCCCAGGCCGTCGCAGCTGTCGCAGGCGCCGGCAGGATTGTTGAACGAGAAGATGCGCGGCTCCAGCTCGGCAATGGAATAGCCACACTGGGGGCAGGCGAAGTTGGCGGAAAATACCAGGCCGGTGTCGTCGGCGTCGTCCATCGACACCACGGAGGCGATGCCGCCGGACAGCTCCAGCGCCGTCTCGAAGGACTCCGCCAGCCGCAGCTGCAGATCCTCGCGTACCTTGAAGCGGTCCACCACCACTTCGATGCTGTGTTTCTTCTGCAGCTCGAGCGAGGGGGGATCCGACAGATCGCAGACCTCGCCGTCGATGCGGGCGCGAATAAAGCCCTGGGCGGACAGGTTATCGAGCAGCTTGCTGTGTTCGCCCTTGCGGTTGCGGACCACAGGGGCCAGCAGCATCAGTCGCGAGCCCTCCGGCTGCTCCAGCACCTTGTCCACCATCTGACTGATGGTCTGGGCCGCCAGGGGAAGAGAGTGGGTGGGGCAACGGGGCTCGCCCACCCGGGCGAACAGCAGCCGCAGGTAGTCGTAGATTTCGGTAATGGTGCCGACGGTGGAGCGCGGATTGTGGGAGGTCGACTTCTGCTCGATGGAGATGGCCGGCGACAATCCCTCTATGTGGTCCACGTCGGGCTTTTCCATCAGGGAAAGAAACTGACGGGCATAGGCGGAAAGCGACTCCACATAGCGGCGCTGGCCCTCTGCGTAGAGGGTATCGAAGGCGAGGGACGACTTGCCCGAACCGGACAGACCGGTGATGACGATCAGCTTGTCCCGAGGCAGGTCCAGGCTGATGTTCTTCAGGTTGTGGGTCCGGGCCCCGCGAACTTCGATTTTATCCATCTGCTGCATTACCTTGGTGTAAATTCGACCGGCTAGTATGGCACTGGATGAATAGCCAGCCAAGGGACAATAAGCATTAGGGTCTGTTGACCTTTCGCGGTGAAACTTTGTTCGAGTTAAACGCGTTTTTATCGCGGCGAGAGGGTTGTAGCCTAGTCATTCTAAGCAAGGCCCTCTCAACAAAGAGAAAAACGCGTTTAGCCGAACCCGCAGGGCAGCGCTTGTGGGGTCTTGCTACTGCGTTATCGCTTATTTATGTAGAGTGACTACATGGCATAAGCGCTGCC
>JBFGZI010000085.1:0-8508 GCA_041586855.1 Oceanisphaera sp.
CACGCCGGTTTCGTTGTTCACGTGCATGATGCTCACCAGAATGGTGTCATCGCGCATGGCATTTTCGATTTGTGCCAGGGTGAAGAGGCCGTTGGGCTGAGGCTCGAGGTAGGTGACTTCGAAACCTTCACGCTCCAGCTGGCGGCAGGGATCCAGTACTGCCTTGTGTTCGGTCTTGGAGGTAATGATGTGCTTACCTTTTTTACCGTAAAAATTGGCAATACCCTTGATGGCCAGGTTATCGGATTCGGTTGCACCTGAGGTGAACACGATTTCGCGAGGATCGGCGTTGATCAGGTCCGCAATCTGGTTGCGGGCAATATCGACCAGCTCTTCCGCCTGCCAACCGAAGCGGTGCGAGCGGGAAGCCGGGTTACCGAAAATACCGTCTTGTGTCAGGCATTGCATCATTTTTTCGGCGACGCGAGGGTCTACCGGGCAGGTAGCCGCATAGTCGAGATAAATGGGCAGTTTCATCATATTCTCCGTTCCAACGCTGCCCTGTTCGGCAGTCTTGTCATCGACATTTAAAATTGAATGTTTCAGGCTCACTTGCTGCTGCTCGGGCTAGTCCAGAGTCAACAGGTTCAGATTGCTGTCTTGCTGCTCGGAAATCCGCCGGATGTCCTGCTGGTCAACCAGCTCGGCCAGGCTGATACCGTCGAGAAAATTGCTGATCCGCTCACTGAGCGCACACCAGAGCGAATGGGTCAGGCACTGATTACCACTCTGACAGTCCCCTTTACCCTGACATTTGGTGGCATCCACCGATTCGTCGACGGCGGCGATGACCGCCCCCACCGAAATGGCGGACGTTTTCATCCCCAGCAGATAACCGCCACCGGGACCTCGTACACTACTGACCAGCCCCTGCTTGCGCAAACGGGCGAACAACTGCTCGAGGTAAGACAGGGAAATACCCTGACGCTCGGATATATGGGCCAAGGACACGGGGCCGGCTTCGCCGTGCAATGCCACATCCAGCATGGCAGTTACCGCGTAACGTCCTTTTGATGTCAGTCTCATGTGATTAAACCGTTTCCAGACATGGGCTCAGGGTGTCATACCCGAGTGTTTCAGTCAAGTATAAGACCGACCAGAACAGTCAGCTATTCGACTCCCCTTGGCGGGCATTTTTCTGTACCGACGTCAGGATACCGCGCAGTATGTTCAGCTCGTAGTCTTCCGGTCGCGCCCGGTTAAACAGTCGTCGCAATTTGGTCATCACCTGTCCCGGATGAGGCTTGATAATAAAACCGGTTTCCAGCAATGTCTGCTCCAGATGCGCGTAAAACCGTTCCAGATCCGCCGACAGGGGATAGTCCTGTTCGATCTCGGTTATCGCACCCTCTTCCTGCTCCCGCGCCAGCCAGGCCATGCGCACTTCGTAGCTCAGGGTCTGTACCGCCATCGCCAGGTTGAGCGAGCTGTATTCCGGATTGGCGGGAATGGCCATGTGAAAATGACACTGTTGCAACTCGTCATTACTCAGCCCGGTACGTTCCCGGCCGAACACCAGTGCCACCTTGTGGCGAGGGGCTTCGGCCATTGCTTTTTCACCCGCTTCCCGGGCATCCAGCATGGGCCAGGACAAGGTGCGCGAACGGGCGCTGGCACCGATCACCAGACCACAATCGGCCACCGCCTCGGCCAGGGTCGGCACTATGCGGGCTCTGCCCAGTATGTCATTGGCGCCGGCCGCCAGGGCGATGGCCTGGCTGTCCGGCGGACTGACAGGATCGACCAGCCACAAGTCGCCCAGGCCCATGGTTTTCATGGCTCGGGCGGCAGAGCCGATATTGCCGGTGTGTGAGGTATTGACCAACACGATGCGAATTTGCTCAAGCATATTCATGAGATCCAAGGGTGCTTAAGGCGCAGGATATTAGCACAGCGACAACACGGATTCAGGTGTTATCCTCATGCCGTCCGGTTTTTGCCTGCACCGCCATATCGGCCTGGCGCACTATGCCGGCCATCAGAGACAGTGTGCGACGGAACCAGGCCGGCTGCTGAGTCGGATCCAGTCCATCAAGCATATTTTTGCACGCCAGCCCCAACTCGGTATCTCCGGTGATCAGTAAGCGCCGCTGAAAGAACAGGGTATCCGGATCCTGTTCGCCCGTACTGAGACGGATCAAATCCTGCAACTTTCCCCTGATAATCACATCGGCTTCTTGCGTCGACAGGCTGCGTAAACGACCGCCATCCAGAGTCAGGGTCAGGCGGTAATCCAGATCCGGCACCAGCACCTGCAACCGGGCATCCGCCAGAAAGTCCAGGTTGCCACGTTGCAACGGTTCGGCCAGCACCCGGTTGAGCAGCTGTTCGATCAATGGCCCCTGAAAACGGTGAGGCAGGCGACGCAGAGGGGGTCTTAACAGTGCAGGTCCATGTTGACAAATATCCCGACAAATGAGCTGTAGCATCTACGATTCCTTTACCGATAAAAGACCATCAAACCACGGAGTCGACTCCCTATCTCTGCGCTAAATCAAATCCCCCCTCATTTGTTTTAAATCAAATGCCAGTTACCTGTTCCTCTCTAGACTAATGCGCTTCTGACCCGGAGTGAAAAAGATGGAACTATTATGTCCCGCCGGCAGCCTGCCTGCTCTGAAAGCCGCCGTCGACCAAGGCGCCGATGCGGTTTTCATCGGCTTTAAAGATCAAACCAATGCCCGCCATTTCGCCGGACTGAACTTCAGCGAGCGGGATCTTCGAGAAGGGGTGGATTACCTCAAACAGCACAAACGGAAACTGCATGTCGCCATCAATACCTTCGCCCATCAGGGCAAGGAACGACTTTGGCAGGGCGCTGTGGATCAGGCGATGGCACTGGGTGCCGATGCCCTGATCATTGCCGATCAAGCCGTACTCGCCTATGCCGCCAAAGAATATCCTCGCGCCGAGCTGCACCTGTCGGTGCAGGCCAGCGCCACCAATGCCGCCGCCATCCGCTTTTTTCAGCAGAATTACGGCGTCAAACGGGTGGTCCTGCCCCGGGTACTGTCTACCCAGCAGGTTCGCCAAATCGCCAAAGAGACCGACGCCGAGCTGGAGGTCTTTGCCTTCGGCAGCCTGTGCATCATGGCGGAAGGTCGTTGTTACCTATCCTCCTACCTGACCGGAGAAAGCCCCAATACAGTGGGGGCCTGTTCACCGGCCCGTTACGTGCGCTGGGAGGAAAAAGGGGAACAGCTCGAGTCTCGCCTGAACGGGGTGCTGATCGACAGCTTCGCCCCCGGGGAGCAGGCCGGCTATCCCACCCTGTGCAAAGGCCGTTTCGAGGTAAATGGCCAGCGTTTTCACACCCTGGAAGAACCCACCAGCCTGAATACCCTGAGCCTGATCCCCGATCTGGCAAAGCTGGGGATCAAGTCGGTCAAGATAGAAGGGCGCCAGCGTAGTCCGGCCTATACCGCTCAGGTCACCCGGGTATGGCGTCAGGCCCTGGACAGTTACCTGGCCAACCCCGACGGCTACGAGGTCAAGGCGGCCTGGCATGACAAGCTCGCCACCCTGTCCGAAGGCAGCCAGACCACTCTGGGCGCCTACCATCGTAAATGGCAATAGGAGGCATAATGCATATTCATCTCGGGCCCATGCTGTTTTTCTGGCCCAAAGCCGAGCTTGAACCCTTTTATCAACAGGCCATCAGCCAACCCTGCCAGCGTATTTACCTGGGGGAAACCGTCTGCCCAAAACGCCGTGAACTCAAGCCTGCCGACTGGCTGGCCCTGGGCCGGGAGCTGAATAAGGCAGGCAAGGAAGTGGTATTCTCCACCCTGGCCCTGATCCAGTCACCGGCCGAGCTGCTTGCCATCAAGAAACTGTGTGATAACGGTGAGCTTATCATCGAAGCCAACGATCTGGGCGCGGTCCAGCTGGCGTATGAACATCGGCTGCCTTTTGTCGGCGGTCCTGCGCTCAACGTCTATAACCTGGATACCCTGCGCCTGTTGGTAGACAAGGGCATGACCACCTGGGTACCGCCGGTCGAGCTGTCCCGGGACTGGCTGCTGGACATTCACCGGGCGGCCGAGAAAGATGGCATCAGGGAGCGCTTTCAGCTGGAAGTGTTTGGCTATGGCTACCTGCCACTGGCCTATTCTGCACGCTGTTTCACCGCCCGGGCCGAAAATCGCCACAAGGATGACTGCGAACTGGTCTGCATCAATGATCCCAGCGGCCGCCAGGCACTGACTCAGGAAGGAGAACCTGTCTTTAATCTCAATGGCATTCAGACCCAGTCAGGATATTGCTATAACCTGATCAACGAGGTGCCGACCATGACCGACTGGGTGGACGCTGTGCGCATCAGCGCCCATAGCCGGGAATGCCTTGAGTGGATCGGACGTTTTGATCAGCAGCAGCGCCGACCGGAGCGCTATCCGTTGAAATCCCGCTACTGCAACGGCTACTGGAACCAGCTGCCAGGCATGGAATGGCTGCCGTCACCGGCGACAATAGAAGCAGATTAAATAGAGGTAGAATAACGACGGGGCAAGCGCCCCGCCGGTCAGCGTTTCAGGCGGGCCTGCTCGCCGATGAGATCCAGCTCCAGCAGTGAGTAGCGGTGTTCGACAAAATCGTAGATATTGGTGGCCAACGCCAGCTTGAAATATACCATTGCCTGCTCCGGTTGCTCATTGCGCTGGGCCCGCTTGGCCAGATAGAAATAGGCTTCGCACAGGCGTTCGGCCAGCTCCTGATTATCCTCGCTTTCTTCCGAGATGCGGTTGAGCAACTGTTCATCGCTCACCGCCCCCAGATACACATTGACGATATCCCAGGCCCATTCGTCGGAACCATGAGCCTGCTGATGGCTGCGCAAGGCATCAAGCGCTGCTTCGTGATCCGTCTGCTCCAGCGCCAGATACCACCACAACAGCCGGTAAGGGTCGGCAGGGTCTTCGTCCAGGAAGGTTTTCAGATCCCGTGCCGCCAGAGTGGGCCGGCCGCCGTAATAAAGGGCAATACCCCGGTTCAGGTTGGCATAGGCGTACTCCGGCGCCAATTCCAGAGCCGAGTCGAAGGCTTCATAGGCTTCGTCGAACTCCTGATTCTGGGTCAGGTAGACGCCATTGAGGTTATAGGCATCGGCAAAATCGGGCCTTTCCCGCAGGGCACGGTTAAAGTCCAGCCGGGCCATGGCCCTCAGGCCCACCCTGTCGAATACCACGCCACGCTGAAAAAACAGCTCGGCACGTTGCTCCGGCGTCAGCCCCGGTGAATTCAGCATTTGCCCCAGGCGGGCAATTCCCAGCTCACTTTCATAGGAAACCTGCATGGGTACCGGCAACACCAGAGTGGGAGTCACTACTCGAGGTGCGCTGCAACCGACCAGCATGAAACCAAGAAGGGCTAAAGGAGCAAGCAATAATCTGTCGTTCAAGACGGCTCCGAACTTGTCTTATTATGACCACATGTTATGCAGCTCCACGACATTTGTCATGTGGCAAATGCATTTCACAACAAAAAGGGGCCCCGAGGCCCCTTTGGTATCATGCTGTTAAGGTAACGGCTCTTGATCCGCCCCTTCCTTCTCTATCTGCGGTGGCAGCATATGCTCCCGCTGTACCCCGAGCAGCATGGCCCAGGCACTGGCGATATAGATGGAAGAGTAGGTACCGAAACCGATGCCCAGCAGCAAGGCGGTGGCAAAACCGTGGATCAGCGCGCCGCCCTTGAGGAACAGCGCTATGACCACCACCAGGGTAGTGGCCGAGGTGATCAGGGTTCGGCTCAGGGTTTCGGTAATGGCCTCATCAAACACCTCGGCGGTGCTGGTGTTGCGCACCCGGCGGAAGTTTTCCCGCACCCGGTCGAACACCACTATGGTGTCGTTGAGCGAATAGCCCACCACCGTCAGCAGCGCCGCCACTATGGTCAGATCCACCTCGATTTGCATCCAGGAGAAGACACCCAGCGTAATAATCACATCGTGAGCCAGCGACAGCACGGCACCGGATGCCAGACGCCATTCGAAGCGCATGCCGACATACAGCAGGATACAGAGCAACGCCACCAGAATGGCCAGGCCACCCTGCTCGGCCAGCTCGGCACCGATGGCGGGGCCGACAAACTCCAGCCGCTTCATTTCGACGGTAGCCGAAGTCTGTTGCATGGCCGCCATGACCGACTCGCCCTGCTGTTGCACGTTCACCCCTTCCTGGGGCGCCAGGCGGATCAGCACATCCCGGCTGGTACCGAAGTTCTGTACCGTTGCACCGGACAGGCCGACCTGTTCAAGGTTTTTACGCACCTCGTCCAGATCGGCCGCCTGCTCGAAGGCGACTTCGACCACGGTACCGCCGGTAAAGTCCAGGCCCCAGTTCAGCCCCCTGGTAAAGAGGCTGAAGAAGCACAGCGCTATCAAGGCCAGCGACACGACCGTCGCCGCCTTCGAGTAATGCATGAAGCGGATAGGCGCCCGGGTTTTGAGGATCTCAAACATCGGTTATTTCCTCATATCGACAGTTTGCTGAGACGCTTGCCGCCCCAGAGCAGGTTGACCAATGCCCGGGTACCGACGATGGCGGTAAACATGGAGGCGAGAATACCGATCATCAGGGTCACGGCGAAGCCCTTGATGGGGCCGGTGCCGACCGCAAACAGGATAATGGCGGTGATCAGCGTGGTGATGTTGGCATCGGCAATGGTGCCGAGCGCCTTTTCATAACCCACATGAATCGCCTGCTGCACGCTGCGCCCGTCGCGCAGCTCCTCGCGGATCCGTTCGAAGATCAGCACGTTGGCGTCCACCGACATGCCGATGGTCAGCACTATGCCGGCAATGCCCGGCAGCGTCATGGTCGCCCCCGGCACCATGGACATCACCCCTATGATGATCACCAGGTTGGCCAGCAGCGCCGCATTGGCCACCAGACCGAACTTGCGGTAATAGATGGTCATGAACAACACCACCGCCAGCATGCCGTAGACCATGGCCATCAGGCCATTTTCCACGTTCTGCTGACCCAGGCTCGGACCTATGGTGCGCTCTTCCACTATCTGGATGGGCGCAATCAGGGCGCCGGCCCGCAGCAGCAACGCCAGATTCTGGGCTTCCGCCATGGAATCGATGCCGGTGATGCGGAAACTGCGTCCCAGTCGCGACTGAATGGTGGCGACGTTGATCACTTCCTGCTGTTTGCGGAACTCGCGAGTACCGTCTTCATTCAGCTCATCACCGGGCTTGTACTCGGTAAACACCGTCGCCATGGGGCGGCCGACATTATCCTTGGTAAAATCAGCCATGCGGCTGCCACCGGGGGCATCCAGACTGATATTCACCTGCGGGCGGCTGAACTCGTCCATGCCAGATGAGGCGTCGACGATATGCTCACCGGTCAGGATGATGCGTTTCTGCAACACCACGGGGCGACCGTCCCTGTCCCGCATCAGCTCGCTGTTGGGCGGTACCCGGCCCGCACTGGCGGCGGCCACATCGGCATTTTCATCGACCAGGCGGAATTCCAGAGTCGCGGTCGCGCCGAGGATTTCCTTGGCGCGGGCCGTGTCCTGAATGCCAGGCAGCTGCACTACGATGCGCTCGGCACCCTGACGCTGCACCAGCGGCTCGGCCACACCCAGCTCGTTGACCCGGTTACGGATGATGGTGATATTCTGCTGCAGGGCGTATTCCTTTACCTCCTTCAGCCGCTGCTCGCTCATCACCGCGAACAGACCGAAGGTCTCGCCGTTGTCACGCTCGGAAAACATCAGGCCCGGGTAACGACCGCGCAGGTGGCTGAGCGCCTTGTTGCGGGTATCGACGTCGCGGAATACCACCAGGGTACCGCCGTCTTTCGCCAGTACACCGGAATAACGCAGGCGCTGTTCACGCAGATCGGTACGGAAGTCCTGCACCGTCTGTTCCTGCACCCGGCTCAGGGCTTCATCCATGTCCACTTCCATCAGGAAATGCACGCCACCACGCAGGTCCAGACCCAGCTTGAGTGGGCCGGCACCGATGGCTTCGAGCCAGAAAGGAGTAGAGGGGGCCAGGTTGAGGGCGGTGATGTAACCATCACCCAGAGTGTCCGCCACCAGATCCTTGCCCTTGAGCTGATCGTCGGTATTGCGGAAGCGGATAAGTAATTGATCATCAATCAGGGCGGCGCTTTTCACCGCTATGCCGGCCTCGCTCAGGGTCTGTTGCGCCTGAGTCAGGACAGTAGGAGTAACCTGAGTGCCACGGGAGCCGGACACCTGCAAGGCAGGGTCTTCACCAAAAAGATTGGGTGCTGCATACAGAAAACTGATGGTGATCACGGCGATCACCATCAAGTATTTCCACAGCGGATATCGATTTAACACGCTGTGCTCCTCGATAGGAAATTAAAGGGACTGGATAGAACCCTTGGGCAGGACGGCGGTGATAAAGTCCTTTTTGATGGTGACCTGGCTCTGCTCGCTCAAGCTCAGCAATACATAGTCATTTTCTGCGGAGATTTTGGCAATCTTGCCTACCAGGCCGCCGTTGGTCAGCACTTCGTCACC
>JBFGZI010000086.1:0-8416 GCA_041586855.1 Oceanisphaera sp.
CTGGCGCAGTTGAACCAGATAGACTGGCCGGCTGTTCAGGCACGCCACTGGCAAACCTGCAAGGAGGGGAAACAGGCCGAATTTCTGCTGGAGCACCGCTTTCCCTGGCATCTGGTAGGGCGAATTGGCGTGAGTTCTCCTGCCGTTTATGCCCAAGTCACACATGCCCTGGCTGCAACAACTCATCAACCACCAGTGCAAATAAAGCCCGACTGGTACTATTGATAATGGAGGATGCCAATATGATCGAATACACCACCGGCGACATCCTGCGTGCCGACGCCGATGCCATAATCAACACCGTGAACTGCGTAGGCGTGATGGGACGCGGCATTGCGCTGCAGTTCAAGAAGGCTTTCCCGGATAACTTCAAGGCATATGCAACCGCCTGCAAGCACAACGAAGTGCGGCCGGGGCGGATGTTTGTATTTGCAACCGGACAGCTTGCCGCCCCCCACTACATTATCAATTTCCCCACCAAGCGCCACTGGCGAAACGCAAGTCGCATGGAAGATATCGAGGCCGGGCTTCAGTCACTGGTGGAAACCATACGGCATTACCAAATTCAATCCATTGCCATTCCACCGCTGGGCAGCGGGCTGGGCGGCTTGAACTGGGACGACGTGAGGCCTCGCATCGAAGCGGCACTGCAGCCACTTGCCGATGTACGGGTGATCATTTATCAACCACAGGGTGCGCCTGCTGCACAAAAGATGGTACACAGCCGTCAGGCACCCAAGATAACCGCCGGCAGAGCCGCACTGGTAGAGTTGATGCATCGTTACCTGGGAGGTTTGCTGGACCCTTACATCTCGCTGCTGGAGGTACATAAGCTGATGTACTTTATGCAAGAAGCTGGTGAGCCGCTACGGCTCAAGTACCAGAAAGCTCCTTACGGTCCTTATGCTGAAAATCTTCGGCATGTATTGAACGCTGTGGAAGGGCACTTGCTATCCGGCTATGCGGACGGCGGTGATGCCCCGGATAAACCTCTGCAATTGATGCCCGGTGCGGTGGAGGATGCAGCCCGTTTCCTTCAGCAGCATCCAGATACACTGGCGCGGTTTGATCAAGTCGCCAACCTGGTTGAGGGTTTTGAATCACCCTACGGGCTGGAACTACTCTCCACCGTGCATTGGTCAATCAAACAAGAAGCGGCCAACACCCTCGCAGAGGTCGTACATCATATCCATGGCTGGAATCAGCGTAAACGGCAGTTTACCGAGCGCCAAATCATTCTGGCTACCCAGGTACTGGCAAGCAAAGGCTGGATTGAGGTTCTTCATTGACCACATTCTGCTTGGCTATTGCTTGACTGGCACCAGATGGGAAGCGATAAGCAGTGGCATCAAGAAAGACATTAATACTTATTAATCAATAATTTATTTTTTATTGTTACGATCTGTGCTTGATTATGAAGCGGGAGAATACCTGGGAATGACCTTATGACGACTAAACTCATCCGCAACAGCACCGCAGAGTTTCTGATCTTCACCGGTCAGTCCGGCGAGCAGAGCATTGAAGCACGCTATGAAGACGAAACCATCTGGCTGACGCAGAAACTGATGGCTGCTCTGTTTGATGTGTCGGTTCCGACCATCAATGAGCACTTGAAGAATATTTTCGACAGTGGAGAGCTAAGCTCCGAGGCAGTTATTAGGAATTTCCGAATAACTGCTACTGACGGCAAATCCTATAACACCAAACACTACAACCTCGATGCCATCATCTCGATCGGCTATCGCGTCAACTCACTGCGCGCAACCCAGTTCCGCCAGTGGGCAACCCAAGTGCTGCGCGAATTCGCCATCAAGGGCTATGTGATTGACCGCGAACGCATGGAGAACGGCAGTTTTCTGGGTGAGGACTACTTCGAGCGCTTGCTGGAAGAGATCCGCGAGATACGCCTGTCGGAGCGACGCTTCTATCAGAAGATCACCGATATCTATGCCACCAGTATTGATTACAACAACAATGCACCGACCACCAAATCATTCTTTGCCATGGTGCAGAACAAACTGCATTACGCCATCCACGGCCATACGGCGGCTGAACTGGTAAGATCCCGCGCCGATAGTACAAAGCCGAATATGGGATTGACCAGTTGGGCCAAAGGGCCTGAGGGTAAAATTTTCAAGACCGATGTACGCAACGCCAAAAACTACCTCAGCAAAGACGAGCTGGACTCGCTGGGCAGAATCGTTAACGCCTATCTGGAACTGGCAGAGGATCGTGCCAAGCGCAAGATTCCGATGACCATGGAGGACTGGGCCAAACGACTGGATGCCTTCTTGCAATTTGATGATCGTGAGGTGTTGCAGGATAACGGCAAGATTAGTGCACAACAGGCCAAATTCTTTGCTGAAAGTGAATTTGAAAAATACCGTATTATTCAGGACCGGCTGTTTGAAAGCGACTTCGACAAGATGGTCAATCAGCTGCCCTCCAAAGATGAGAGTGAAAAATGAACACCGCTTCTATTATTTCCAGAGTCTGGGGCTTCTGTACCACCCTGCGCGATGACGGCGTAGGCTATGGCGACTACCTGGAACAGCTTACCTACCTTATCTTTCTCAAGATGGCGGATGAGTATTCCAAACCACCCTACAACAGGGATGTGGGCATACCTGAGAAGTACAACTGGCAGACGCTGAAGAGCAAGAAAGGCGCCGAGTTGGAAGTACGTTATGTGGAGCTGCTGCGCGATCTGGGCAAGGAAACAGGCATGCTGGGGCAGATTTTCACCAAGGCCCAGAACAAGATTCAGGATCCGGCCAAGCTGTACCGGCTGATTGATATGATCGACAGTACTCAATGGGTGATGCTGGATGCCGATGTCAAAGGGGATATCTACGAAGGACTGCTGGAGAAAAACGCCGAGGATACCAAGTCCGGTGCTGGTCAGTATTTCACGCCCCGCGCACTGATCCGTACCATGGTGGAATGTGTTCGACCAGAACCCGGCAAAACTATTGCCGACCCGTCTTGCGGCACCGGTGGCTTCTTTCTGGCCACCTACGATTTTCTGAACAACCCGGACAACTACCAGCTGGACAAGGCGCAGAAGGCGTTTCTCAAGCATGATACCTTCTACGGCAATGAGATCGTAGCCAATACCCGCCGCATGTGTCTGATGAACATGTTCCTGCATAACATAGGTGAAATCGACGGCGACAGCCTGATCTCCCCCAACGACGCGCTCATTGCCCAGAGTCCGGTAAACGTGGACTATGTGCTGGCCAACCCACCCTTCGGCAAGAAAAGCGCCATGAGCTTCACTAATGAAGAAGGCGAACAGGAAACCGATGATCTGACCTATAACCGGCAGGACTTCTGGGCGACCACGTCGAACAAACAGCTGAACTTTATGCAGCACATTCGCAGCATGCTCAAAACCACCGGCAAGGCTGCTGTGGTGGTACCTGACAACGTACTGTTCGAAGGCGGCGCCGGTGAGACCGTTCGTCAGAAGCTGCTGGAAAATACCAACTTGCACACGATACTACGGCTGCCGACCGGGATATTTTATGCTCAGGGTGTCAAGGCCAACGTTCTCTTCTTCGACAACAAACCAGCCTGTCCGGATCCTTGGACCAAAGAGGTCTGGTATTACGATTACCGCACCAATATCCACCACACTCTGAAGAAGAAGCCGCTGCGCTTTGAAGACCTTCAGGACTTCATCCTTTGCTACAACCCGCTCAAACCAGCTGAACGCACCGAAACATGGCATCCGGAAACCAACCCTGAGGGCCGTTGGCGCAAGTACGGCTATGACGAGTTGATTGCCAGGGACAAGACCAGCCTTGATCTGTTCTGGTTGAAGGATAAAAGTCTGACCGATCTGGACAATCTGCCAGAGCCAGACGAACTGGCCGAAGAGATCATTGAGAACCTGGAAGCAGGGCTGAATAGCTTTCGCGCAGTGCTGACCGGGCTGGGTACAAATGAAGCACCTACTGCACTTGACCACGAGCCGGAGGCTTCGGCACTGCCTCAAAGTTCATAATTAAAGGCTGAGCAGAGCGTGAACCTGCGGATACGGCGTATCTACCGTATCCGCATCATCATGGGATAACTGCCGCGGCCGCTTACGCTTACTACCGGACAACATTTGTGCGATTCTCTGATCAAAGCTGGCGGCTGATGAGTGATTCAACCGCCAATACCTCTGGAGGATACACATATCCAAACGAGTGACGAACTCAGCACAATTGACACCCGACTGGTGGAGCTGGAACGCGAAAAGGTGGCCCTGCTTGCTCGCAGACAAGAACTGCTGCAGGCAACGCCTGCTACTGCACAGCTGACACCCCAGCAAAAGGTTGAGCTGTTTCAGGGGTTGTTTCGCGGTCGTGCCGATGTGCATGCCGTGCGTTGGGAGAAAGCCAATGGCCGCAGTGGTTATGCCGTGGCCTGCAGCAACGAATGGGTTCAGGGCATCTGCCAGAAGCCGAAAATCAAGTGCGGCGACTGCCCTCACCGTCAGTTCACCCCGCTGGACAGCAAGGTGCTGTTCGCTCACCTGTCGGGAAAACTGGTCGCCGGTTTATACCCTCTGCAGCCGGATCATCACTGTCACCTGCTGGCGATGGATTTTGACAAGGCGAACTGGCAATCAGATGTGAAAGCCCTCGCCCGAGTCTGCCGTCGGGAGCAAATTCCTTATGCACTGGAGATATCCCGCTCCGGGGCCGGAGCCCATTTGTGGATATTTTTCTCGGCACCGGTGCCGGCCTGGTCGGCACGGGCACTGGGCTTCAGGCTGCTCGACAAGGCCATGGAGCTGCACCCCGGCTTGTCATTCGACTCATACGATCGCCTTTTTCCCAATCAGGACATGATGCCTCAGGGTGGCTTTGGTAATCTGATCGCCCTTCCCCTGCAATACGAAGCCCGGGCTCGCGGCTGCAGCCTATTCGTCAATGACGAGCTGCAACCTTATGAGGACCAGTGGGCATTTCTGCGCGAGTTAAAGCGTGTCAGCCCCACCCAACTGCAGAAGTGGGTGGGTGAGCCACCCACCTCGGCCTCCACCGACAATGACACCACCCCTTGGGAGCAGGCCCTGCACACAGAGTCCGGGCCGGTGCCGGGCTGCCCCGAGCGCATCACGGTCACCCTGGCCAATCATGTTTATATCAAACTGGCCGATATTCCCGCTCCGCTGGCGGCACGCATCAAACGCTTGGCGAGCTTTGCCAATCCGGTGTTTTTCAAGACCCAGGCGCTGCGCTTTTCCACCCATGGTATCCCCCGCTACATCTCCTGCGCCCGTATCGAGCAGGGCTATCTGTCCGTGCCACGGGGCTGCCTGGACGAGGTGATTGAACTGTTATGTGCACAAAGCATACAGGTGGACATGGAAGACCACCGGATAACAGGCTCTCCATTAACGGGGCTTACACTTCAGCCTGTGCTGCGGGACAAGCAGCAAGCCGCTGTCGATGCCCTCACCCAACACGACACCGGCATACTGCATGCGCCAACGGCCTTTGGCAAAACAGTCACCGCCATTAGCGTAATTGCCAGCCGACAGGTCAATACCCTGATCCTGACCCACAGCCGGCAGCTGCTGGATCAATGGAAGGAAAGGCTGGAGTCCTTTCTGGACGGCGCCACCATAGGTGTATTTGGCGGCGGCAAGAAGAAAGCGTCCGGCCAGATTGATGTGGCGACCTATCAAAGCCTGATTAACAAAAAGGATAACTCCATTGCCGAATTCGTCCGCAATTATGGCCAGATTATTATCGACGAGTGCCACCACATTTCGGCACCACGCTACGAGATGCTGCTGAATGAAATCAGCGCCAGATATGTACTTGGCCTCACGGCCACCCCAAACCGTCAAGACGGACACCAGAAAATCATGTTTATGACCGCCGGTCCGGTGCGTCACCGGGCTCAATCCGATCAGCAGTCAGGCTTTGACCAGCGCGTGATCGTGCGAAAACGGCAGGAAGATCCACCAGCCGAACTCTGCCAACCCGGAGAGCGTCCCCATATCGCCACTGTGTACCGCTGGCTAGCCGAGAACCCGGCACGCAATAAGGAAATCATTGAGGATGTAATAGCGAGCGTTAAACAGGGCGGAAACTGCCTGTTACTAACCGAGCGCCGGGAGCATGCCGAAACGCTGGCTGGCATGCTGTCCGACGCTGCCTTCAGCACCGTGGTACTCAGGGGTGGCATGGGCGTGAAAGCACGCAGAAAAGTGGAGACCATGCTGCCCGGTGCTCAGGTGGTGGTTGCCACTGGCAAGTACATTGGCGAGGGGTTTGATCTACCCCGGCTGGATACGCTGTTTCTGGCCCTGCCCATCGCCTGGAAAGGCACTTTGGCCCAATATGCGGGCCGGCTTCACCGCGAGGCCAGTGGCAAACAGTCCGTCACCATCTACGACTATGTCGACACAAGCCTGCCCATGCTACTCAGAATGTTCCACAAGCGGGAGAAAGGCTACCTGGCCATGGGTTACCGGTTTGTCACGTCGGAACAGATGGCACTGCTGTAACGTCTCTTAACTGGCTATTGCCTTGCCCCGGGAAAGATGAGGCTCCACACGGCGAACATTTTTCGCTTCCTGCTCGTAAGCGCAGTGCCGTACATCCCAGAGCTCCACAGCATGCTGAATATTCAGCCAGAATTCGGGGGTATTGCCCAACGCAGCCGCCAGCTTAATCGCCATGGGTGCGGTCAGGGTTCCCTTATCGTGCACGATGCGGCTAAGTGTGTTCCGGTGAACGCCCATGGCATCAGCCAGCTCGCTGATTTCGATGTTCATCGGCTCCAGGAATTCAGTGACAAGCATCTGCCCAACCGTCACCGGGCGACGTTTTGTAGTTCTCATAACCTTCACCTCCATTACCCATTGTACACATGCGGGTCCAGATACATATCCTGGGCTAAGTAATATCTCATAACTGATGTGGATACTGGGGCTGGCTTTTCTTTCTCGTCACCCTCGCGAAGGCGGGGGTCCAGTGTCTTTGCAGGGGAAGCGCAGGCTGGCAGATCTGCGCCACAGGCCCTAGATTCCCGCCTTCGCGGGAATGACGACAGAGCCACACCTGTTATACGGGATTACTTAGCATTCTCAATCATGAGCCGAATAACGCACCTGATCGGCTTGATTCATGAGCCGATTAGACAATATATTCGGCTCATCTTTTGCTTAAAAAGCGGTCACTCATGACCTCAACCTGGATCTGGCGGCAGCCCGGTCACGACAATGGTAAGAGAACAGGCTTTATAAGTTTCGGGTCAGTTCGCCTCGAACGGGGTCGAACTGCATCTGTTTGAGGTGGTCGACAAACCACTTGAGCCCCTTCCCCGTATCGCCGCGATGCCAGGCGACCGATATTTCTACCGGAGGTCGTGGCGCATCCACCGTTAACAGCTCCAGTCTCCCTTCAGCCAGTTCCTGCGTAATCCGGTGTCGCGGCAAATAACCGACACCCAGCCCTTTGCACTGTGCCTGTATTTTGTGCGCTATGGTCGGCACGATAAGGCGGCTGCGACCATCCAGCAGCCCGGAGGAGCGGACGGGTAAACACCGTGAGCTGTCGGCCACTATCACGGTGGGGTAGTCCTGGATCGCATTCGCCGGCAGCGGCATGGGCAGTTGGGTCAGCGGATGGCCGGTGGCCACCGCGAACTCAAAGTCCACTTTCCCCAGTGAGTGAAGGGCGAATCCCGTAGCAGGGGGAGCCCCCTCAGCCCCAATCACCAGGTCACAACGATCGTCACTCAGCGCATCCCAGCTGCCGCCGAGCACTTCTTCACCCAGGCGTATTTCGGTCTTGGGCTGTACGCGCTGGAAGGCTTCAATCAGCTCATAGACAGGGTCGCAGGTCAGTACGCTGTCGATGCAAATCCTGAGCTCTGCTTCCCAGCCGTCCGCCGCCTGGCGGGCCAGTGCCGTCAATTCTTCGGAGGCCTTGAGAATGTGCCGGCCCTGCTCCAGTACCAGGCGCCCTATGGCGGTCAGCTCAGCTTTACGCCGGCTGCGGTCAAACAGCGCGACCCCAAGATCCTCTTCCAGCTTGTTGATGGTGTAGGAGACCGCTGACGGAACACGGTGTAGCTCTTCGGCGGCGGCGGCAAAGCTTTGGCGGCGCTCTATCGCATCGAGTGTCTGCAGTGCATCCAGAGTGATAAGCGAAATCATAATTCAGTTTTCCTGATGATAAAGGTCAAATTGTTCCGCTATTAGTTGGCAGTTCCTTTAAATATAGTGCTTATATCGAACAGCCAGATTGATGGGATACATTCCTCAGGTCAATAGCTTTCAAACACACGGAGATATCACAATGGGCCTACTTGTAAATGGACACTGGGAAGACCAGTGGTATGACACCAAATCCAACAACGGTCGCTTCGCGCGCAGCGAGTCGCAATTTCGCAACTGGATCAC
>JBFGZI010000087.1:0-8389 GCA_041586855.1 Oceanisphaera sp.
GTGGTCCGGATGCGCATCACAGAAGGCGGTGAACTCGTCGGCCGGACAACCCAGGTCGAGTGAACATTCGGCTTCCAGCGTGGGCATCAGCACGGTTTTTTCCGGACTCAGGATCTTCGAGGTTTCCCCCATGAAGCGCACACCGGCCACAATCAGGGTATCGGCCTGATGCTCCTTGCCAAAGCGTGCCATTTCCAGCGAGTCGGACACGCAGCCACCGGTTTCCTCGGCCAAGGCCTGGATCTCGGGATCGGTATAGTAATGGGCCACCAGCACGGCGTTTCTGGCCTTGAGCAGCGCCTTGATTTCATCTTTCAGCGTCTGCTGCTGATCAACCGTCAGCGGAGCCGGCTTGGCGGGAAAGGGGTAGTCAAACTCGAAAATATCGACAGCTTCAGTCATCACCTGGTTCCAGTTGTTCCATCCGAAGATCTACAATGGCAGGCATTATAACGTTACCGCGGCGTTAAACCCAAGTCGGGTACGGAATTAGCAGTAAATAGATAGAAATAACAGCAATAAGAAGGGGATACAACAAGAAGATGGTGGGTCGTGCGGGATTCGAACCTGCGACCAATTGATTAAAAGTCAACTGCTCTACCAACTGAGCTAACGACCCGACAATTCGATTTCAGAAGTGCGGTATAAAAAAAATATGGTGGGCGCTACTGGGCTCGAACCAGTGACCCCCTCCTTGTAAGGGAGGTGCTCTCCCAGCTGAGCTAAGCGCCCTGGGACTTTCTTTGTAAATCTGGTGGGTCGTGCGGGATTCGAACCTGCGACCAATTGATTAAAAGTCAACTGCTCTACCAACTGAGCTAACGACCCGAAAATCTCGGTATTACTACAACACAATATGGTGGGTGATACTGGGCTCGAACCAGTGACCCCCTCCTTGTAAGGGAGGTGCTCTCCCAGCTGAGCTAATCACCCTGGGACCTGCTTTTCAATATGGTGGGCGCTACTGGGCTCGAACCAGTGACCCCCTCCTTGTAAGGGAGGTGCTCTCCCAGCTGAGCTAAGCGCCCTGGGACTTTCACTTCAAATCTGGTGGGTCGTGCGGGATTCGAACCTGCGACCAATTGATTAAAAGTCAACTGCTCTACCAACTGAGCTAACGACCCGCTCGGCGGGGTTGCTAAAGCACCCTGCCAACGGCGGCCTATAATACGGATTTAATTTTATGGCGCAACAGCTAAATCATCATTTTATTCTGCTTGATTAAGGAACAAGCGACTCTCTCAAAAAATCGCCAGGTCAGGCCTCGACTCAGAGGCCGTTGAGGTTTTCCTGAGCCAGCCGCGCCGCGCCGGTATTGCCATACTCTTTCAAGACCTGTTCAAAGTGCTGCCTTGCCTGACCCGTGTCGCCCTGCTCTTTGGCAATCATGCCCAGCTTGAGCAGCGAGTCTGCACGCTTGTTGGAGTCCTGATAGGCTTCCACCACCCGGGCAAACTGGGCCTTGGCCTGGTCAAACCGCTTCTGGGTGAACAACAGCTGTCCCAGCCAGTAATGGGCATTGGGTACATAGCTGGATTGCGGATACTGGGTGATGAAGCGGGCAAAGGCAGGAATGGCAGCATCGTAGTCTTTGTCCTGCAATACCAGATTGACGGCATTGTCGTAGGCCGCCTGCTCGTCGCCGCTGGCCGGGGTGGCTGGCGCCTTGCCTGGTCGGGCCTGGGGCTCCTGCGCACCGCCAGACTGAGCCGCCGCCGAGGCCGCCTTTTGAGGCTTGTTGGCTGCGTCCTGCTGAGCCATCAGCAGAGCACGCTGGCGTTCTATCACCTGCTCCAGACGATAACTCTGCTCTTCCAGCAAGCCGCGCAGCTCACTCACCTCCTGCTGCATGGCATTCAACTGCCGCTGCTGATCGATTTGGGCCTGGCTTCTGGCGCTGAAGGCCCTTTCCAGCTCAGCCAGGCGATCATTGACGGAACCGCTGCTACCCACACTGCTCACAGGTGCCTGTGCCCAGCTCGATGTGGATAAAACAGCGGCCATCGAAATGGCCGCTAATTTATATTTCATAACGTCGACTTAAACCTTAGTAGACCAGAACCGCACGGCGGTTCTGGGAAAAGGCAGACTCGGTGTGGGAAGTATCAACCGGCTTCTCTTCACCGTAGCTGACGATGGCAAGCTGTGCACCGCTCACGCCCAGGCTCTGCAGATAGCTGGTCACGGCCTTGGCGCGACGCTCACCCAGAGCGATGTTGTACTCGGGAGTACCGCGCTCATCCGCATGACCTTCAACCAGGATGCTGACGGACGGGTTGGAGCGCAGGAAATTGGCATGCGCTTCCAGTACCTGGGCGTAATGGCCAGTCACTTCGTCCTGATCGAATTCGAAGAAAATCACGTTTTCACGACGCAGTGCTTCGTACTGCTGACGCATCTGCTCTTCGGCCGACAGGGCGCCGCCCGCACCACCAGTCTGAACACCACCGTTCTGATAGCTGCCGTCGGTACCGGTCATTGCATCAGAGTCGGTGGTAGAGCTACATGCCGCCAGGGTCAACATCGGAAGAGCAACGGCCAGACTCTGAAGCAGTTTTTTCATTTGCATTGTATTTCCTTAGAAATCACGTTGGATCAATTGAGATATGGTGACCATGCCGGTGCACGAACATCACCACTTCGTGCGGGCAGCCTGGCCTTAAAACGACCATCCATAGACACCAGAGACAGCACCTGGCGCCCCTGATAGGTGGTACTATAGATGATCATAGTGCCGTTAGGTGCAGGGCTTGGCGATTCATCCAGCTGGGTTTCTGTTAACACCTGCAGTTGACCTCCATCCAGATCCTGACGAGCAATTCGGTATTGTCCCTGTGAGCGGCTGACCAGTATCAGACTGTTGCCATCACCGGTCGTACGGGGACCTAAATTAGTATCACCCTGAAAGGTAACACGACGCGTGTCACCGGAACTAAGATCGACCCGATACACCTGGGGACGACCGCCCCGTTCGGACACAAAATAAATGGCCTTGCCATCTGCCGACCAGGTGGGCTCGGTATCGATGGCGCGATGATTGGTCACCCGGCTCAGCTGCTTGCTGGCCAGATTGAGCACATAGACTTCCGGCTGACCGTCACGCGACAGCACCAGCGCCAGCTTGCTGCCATCCGGTGACCACTGGGGCGCACCGTTGATACCCGGCTGAGAGCTCACCACCTGGCGCTGCTGGCTGTAAATGTCCTGCACCACGATTTCGGCTTTCTTGTTCTCGAACGACACATAAGCCAGCTTGCGCCCATCCGGCGACCAGGCCGGTGACATCAGCGGCTCACGCGAACGCAGCAGTACCTGCTCGTTGAAGCCATCGTAATCGGCAATCATCAGCTGGAACGGAAACTGGGCCCCGTGCTGCACGTTCACATAGGCGATACGGGTCAGGAAGGCCCCCTTGATGCCGGTCAGCTTTTCAAAGGCAATATCGGCGATGCGGTGGGCATACTGGCGCAACTGGGCCGCGGGCACGGTGGCACTACGACTTTCCAGCAGTTGTGCTCCGTTGCGTCCCAGCACGTCGGCCAGTTCGAAGCTGATGCGATACTGGTTACCACCGGCTGGCTCTATGGAGCCGACCAGCACAGCTTCGACCTGATGCGGCCCCCACAGGGTCGCATTCAGCTCGGAGGCCACTGCCACCTGCTGTGGCAAGCGGTTGCGATCCATGGGGCGGAACATGCCACTGTTGCGCAAGTCGTTGCCAATCACCTCGGCCAGATCCTGAGGGACGGCACCGCCGCCGGTCCATTTAAAGGGCACCACTGCCACCGGACGGGCACTGTCGATGCCGCCGGTAATCACTATCTCCAGTGCCGCCTGTGCGCGCGTCGTCAGCAACAGCAGCGGCAACCATAACCATATCCATCGTTTTGTCATCACTAGAGCCTCGGTATCAGCGTCAGATTCAGATTTTGTAATTGCTTGTTCACATCAGGGTCCTTCGGCATCGGCAGGGTTCCTGTCTTGCGAATCGCCAACTCGGCCGAACGACACACCTCGGAGTCTCCCTGGCCGTCCCCTATATTCAGAATCAAGCCGTCTGCAGCCACCCTGATATTGATACGGCACTGCTTTCCTACCATGGTAGGCCCCACCAGCCAGTTACGCTGAATGGCAGCGACAATCATGCCGGTATAACGGTCTACCTCGGCGGCCGACGCCGGCCTGGAAGCGCCACCTGCGTCGGCTCCCATCAGGGCTTCCAGATCTTTCAGCGCCTGCTCGGCTTCGGCTTTTTTCTTCGCTTCTGCCGCCTTGGCGTCGGCCAGTTTCTTCGCCTCTGCGGCCTTGGCCTCGGCCTGCTTCTTCGCTTCTGCCGCCTTACGTGCGGCTTCGGCTTCGGCCTGCTTCTTCGCTTCTGCTGCCTTGCGTGCGGCTTCGGCCTCGGCCTGTTTCTTCGCCTCCGCCGCCTTGCGTGCGGCTTCGGCTTCGGCCTGTTTCTTCGCTTCCGCCGCCTTGCGTGCGGCTTCGGCTTCGGCCTGTTTCTTCGCTTCTGCCGCCTTGGCTTCGGCCTCGGCCTGTTTCTTGGCCGCTAACGCCTTGGCTTCTGCGGCTTTGGCTTCCGCCTGCTTCTTCGCTTCTGCCGCCTTGCGGGCCGCTTCCGCCTTGCGCTCTTGTTCTACCAGCTGTTGCCGCTCACTTTCGGCCCTGGCCTGCTGAGCGGCCAAGGCCTTTTGTTGCTCGGCCAGACGCTCGGCCTCTTTGGCCGCCTGTTGCTGCTCGGCCAGACGTGCGGCTTCTTCCGCCGCTTTCTGCTCTGCCTCGGCGCGAGCCTGCTCCGCCGCTCGCGCTCGTTCCTGCTGAGCCTGCATCTCGGCCAGACGTTCGGCCTGAGCAGATACCATGCCATCATCGATCATGGTCGCTTCTATGATGGACACCGCCTGAGCAGGCCGCTTGGGCGCACTAAAGTCGATTCCGACCAGCAACAGCACGCCGATCAGCAGATGTAACGCCAGCGAAATCAATAAGGATTTGCGAATACCGCCTTGCTCCGTCATGAGTCCGCTACTGCTCCGGTTGAGTCATGAGGCCAACGGTCGGCACCCCGGCCGCTTTCAGCGTGGCCATCAACTGGATCACGGCGTCATAACGCACATTGGCATCACCTTTCACCACCACCGGTGCCTTGGGGGTGGTTTTTAGCTGTGTCTGCACCATGGCCGCCAGCGCCAGCAAATCCACCGCCTCGTCCCGATTTTCGCCGATATCGAGGAAATAACGCCCTTCGGCATCAATAGACGCCACCAGCGGCTTGTCGCTGTCTTCCGGCATCATTTCTGCCTCGGCCTGGGGCAGGTCCACCTTGACGCCCTGGGTGATCACCGGTGCGGTCGCCATGAAAATAATCAGCAGCACCAGCATCACATCGATGTAAGGCACCACGTTGATCTCGGCAACGCGTTTACGACGTCTGCGTTGATAGCCGTGCATCAGTTGCCACCCGCCGCCACCTGGCGGTTGAGAATGGTGGAAAACTCGTCCATGAAGTTGGCCAGATGGTTTTCCTGCCGTTCAACCTGATAGCTGAAACGGTTGAAGGCAATCACCGCCGGAATGGCCGCAAACAGACCCAGTGCCGTAGCGATAAGCGCCTCGGCGATACCGGGCGCCACCATCGACAGCGTGGCCTGTTGTACTTCCGCCAGGGCGATAAAGGCATTCATGATGCCCCATACGGTACCGAACAGACCGATATAGGGGCTGATGGAGCCGATGGTCGCCAGCATCGACAGGTTGGTCTCCAGGCGATCCACTTCCCGCGACAGCGCTACCCGCATGGTGCGGTAGGTACCTTCGAGCATGCTCTCCTGCGAGCGCCCCTGTTTTTGCAGCCGGACGAATTCCTTGAAGCCGGCGTAAAAAATCTGCTCCATGCCGGCCAGGTTGTCACGGCGGGCATTGCTCTCGTGATAGAGACGACTCAGATCGGCACCGGACCAGAACTTGTCTTCGAACTGGGCAGAATCATTCTGGGCTGTGGTCAGGATCTTGCGCCGGTTGATGATCATCGCCCAGGACAGAATGGACATGCCCATCAGCAGTAGCATCACCAGTTTCACCAGCAGGCTGGCTTGTAAAAAAAGACCTAAAAACGATATTTCAGCGTGCACCTGACAATACTCCCATCAGTGGCTCAGGAATGGCAAAGGGTTTCATGTGAGGAATCTTGACGCAGGCAATCTGCACAATTCCCCGAACCAGCGAAAGGCCGGCATCATCCAGAATTTCCTGCTCAAATACAATAGAGGCTCGTTTCAGTAATTTCACCGTCACGGTGACTTTTAATGCATCATTGAAACGCGCGGGCCTGAGCAGATCCAGCTCGACTCGTCGCACCACGAAGGCCACTCCCTGGTCGAGCAGACCATCTTGCTCAATCCCCAGGCTGCGCAACCACTCGGTGCGTGCTCTTTCCATGAATTTCAGATAATTAGCGTTATAAACAATACCACCGGCATCGGTATCTTCGTAATAGATACGCACCGGCCAGTCGAAGCTTGTATCAGTCGTCATTCGCTCAGCCATAGGGGCTAAAAGGATGCCGATACTATACCTGAGTCAAATTTAGGAAAGAAGGGAGTGCTTTTAGAGCACGACAAGCGATGACCCGGAGGGCTCGGAAAAATCGGGATTGAGTGATTAGGGATTAGGGATTGGGGATTGGGGATTGGAGGCCCATTCCCCATTCCCTATTCCCTATTCCCTATTCCCTATTCCCTATTCTCCAAGTCTTGATTCCGGCAGGTCGAAGCCGAAGTGCAGGTAGGCTCTGGGGGTGGCGATGCGGCCACGGGGGGTGCGTTGCAGAAAACCCTGCTGAATAAGGTAGGGCTCTATCACGTCCTCTATGGTTTCCTTTTCTTCACCGATGGCCGCCGCCAGGTTGTCCAGCCCCACAGGGCCGCCCATGAATTTGTCGAGTACGGCGGTCAGCAGCTTGCGGTCCATGTAATCGAAACCCTGCTTGTCCACATCCAGCATGTCCAGCGCCTGCATGGCGATGGTGGCGTCGATGTCGCCGCTGCCCTTGACCTCGGCAAAATCCCGCACCCGGCGCAACAGCCGGTTGGCGATACGTGGCGTACCCCGGGCCCGGCGTGCCATTTCGAAAGCGCCGTCGTCGTTGATGGTCAGCCCCAGCTTGTCGGCGCTGCGGCTGATGATGTGGGCCAGATCCGCCACCTGATAAAACTCCAGCCGCTGCACTATGCCGAAACGGTCACGCAACGGCGAGGTCAGGGAGCCGGCTCGGGTGGTGGCGCCCACCAGGGTAAAGGGCGGCAGTTCCAGCTTGATGGAACGGGCGGCGGGCCCCTCACCAATCATGATATCGAGCTGATAGTCTTCCATCGCCGGATAGAGAATTTCTTCCACCACCGGGCTCAGGCGGTGAATTTCATCGATAAAGAGCACATCCCCCGGCTCAAGATTGGTGAGCATGGCCGCCAGATCGCCGGCCTTTTCCAGCACAGGGCCCGAGGTGGTCTTGATGCTGACGCCCATCTCGTTGGCGACAATGTTGGCCAGGGTGGTCTTGCCGAGGCCCGGCGGGCCGAAGATCAGCAGATGATCGAGCGCTTCTTCCCGGCGACGGGCCGCCTCGATGAAAATTTCCATCTGGTTACGCACATGATCCTGGCCACGATAATCGGCCAGCGCCTTGGGTCGGATGGCTCTGTCGATGACTTCTTCTTCCCGCTGGGGCGCGGGATTGATAAAACGATCCGCTTCTATCATGTCTTACACCATGCTGCGCAGAGCTTCGCGGATCAGCTGTTCCGCATCCAGCCCGGGCTTGGCGATTTTCTTGACGATCTGCTCGGCCTGATTCGCCTTGTAGCCCAGCGCCTGCAAGGCGGCAATGGCCTCGTCACGCGCACTGTCGGCCACCGCAGCGGCCGAGCCCATGCCTTCGGGAACCGGGTTGAACAAGTCGTAACCGCCAAAGCCCTTGAGCCGGTCGCGCATTTCCACAATCAGCCGTTCGGCGGTTTTCTTGCCCACGCCAGGCAGCTTGACCAGGGCGCCGATTTCGCCCTGCTCGACGTTATAGATAAACTGATCGGCGGTCATGCCGGACAGGATAGCTAGCGCCAGCTTGGGGCCCACGCCGTTGGTCTTGATCAGCTCGCGAAACAGCGCGCGTTCGGTTTTGGTGTTGAAGCCAAACAGCAACTGGGCGTCTTCACGCACCACAAAGTGAGTCAGCAGGGTGGCGGCCTCGCCGATATTGGGCAGCTCGTAAAAACAGCTCATCGGCAGCGTCACTTCATAACCGACACCGCCGACATCCAGCAGAATTTCCGGTGCCTGTTTTTCGCTGATAATACCTTTTAACCGACCTATCACTGGGGATCCCCGCTAACCA
>JBFGZI010000088.1:0-8384 GCA_041586855.1 Oceanisphaera sp.
ACTGGCCGCCTGCCAGCATCGCTGATGAATAAACCGGGTCACGGGTTTTACAGATTTAGTTAGGAAGGATTAGGTCATGCGCCATCGTAAGAGTGGTCGTCAACTTAACCGGAACAGCAGCCACCGTCAGGCAATGTTCCGCAACATGGCTAGCTCCTTGGTTCGTCATGCAGTTATCAAGACGACTCTGCCCAAGGCAAAAGAGCTGCGTCGAGTGGTTGAGCCTCTGATCACATTGGCTAAAAGCGACACTGTCGCCAACCGTCGTTTGGCATTTGCCCGTACTCGCGACAGCGAAGTAGTTGGCATCTTGTTCAACGAGCTGGGACCTCGCTACCAGGAGCGTCCGGGTGGTTACACCCGCATCCTGAAGTGTGGATTCCGTGCTGGCGATAACGCACCTATGGCTTATATCGAGCTGGTAGGTCGTGATATCGAAGCAACAGAAGCAGCTGCTTCTGAAGAATAAAAACAAAAGCCGGGTTCGCCCGGCTTTTTTATTTCCTCCGCTGTTTGCCTTTCCTGCATAACCTTCGGCTGATCTGGATCAAGCCGCCTCCCGCTCTGTTCTAATATCATAATATGCAACTGCAGTAGATATTTTGGTTGCGCCCTATGTTTCTTCCCCGACTGATATGTTTGTGCCTGATGCTGATTGCCAGCTTTTTCAATGCGGCGCAGGCGAGCACAGAGCTCTCACCTGAAGCGATGCTGTCCGAATGGTATCCTGAGGCTCAGATCAGTCATCAGCAGGCACCTTTTGTCGGTTGGCGTGTCGAACAGGCAGGCAATAAGCTTCGTTATGCATTTCTTAGCCGCCAGTTTGCCGATATTCCCGCCTATTCAGGCAAGCCGGTCGAGCTGCTGCTGGTCATGGATGACAGTGGAACACTGGAGCACAGCCGGGTCATTGAACATCATGAGCCTATCCTGCTGATTGGTATTCCTGCCATCAAACTGACGGAGTTTGTCGATCAATATCAGGGTATCGGTGTTGGCGAACGGGTTCAGGTCGGCCTGTCCCGGCGTGATGATATCCATTCGGTAGACGGGGTAACCGGGGCGACCGTGACGGTCATGGTGATCAACCAGACCATCATGAAGGCGGTGCGGGGAGCCATGAGAGCCCTAACCAGCACTCCTGCTTCCGCCGAAGCCACCGAGACCGGCCAGTTGGTAGAGGAATGGCAGCCCAGAAGTTGGCCAGCGCTGCTTGATGCGGGCCTTGTTCAGTCGCTCATTTTGACCAAAGGTGAGGTGGAACAAGCATTTATCGGCACCCGGGCGGCGGCCAAAAAACCACTTTCCGATCCCGACGCCGCCTTTATGTCGCTCTACTTCGCCCCCCTGCGGCTGCCAGAGATCGGCATTAACCTGCTGGGCCAACAGCAGTATGATCGGCTGATGGACAGCCTGTCACCCGGTGACGAACCGATTCTGGTGGTGGCCAACAGTGACTACAGTTTCCGCGGCAATGGCTTCGTTCGGGGTGGTATTTTTGATCGGGTACGCCTGTGGCAGGAAACCGCAGAAATTTCTTTTCGTGATCTGGACTATCAGCGGCTGGGGAATTCCGATATTGCCGCGGCTGGCTTCCCGGGATTTGGCGAGCTGACGATTTTTATTGCTCGTGATAGGGCGCTGGATCTTCACCACAAGTGGCAGTTTGAGCTGATGGTCCGTCGCCAGTTCGGAGCCCTCGATAGCGAAATAGCCAGTTTTTATGGCGATTATCAATTGCCTGCCGCCTTTATCAAAGGCGTAAAAGCTGATGTGAGCACTAGTGATGCATGGCTGGATGCAGAAGAAGATAGCCCGGTCTGGATTGCTGTTTGGCAGCACAAACGGTTGCAAATTCTGGTACTGAGCATTGGCTTACTGATCTTGCTTGTTATTCTCTTTGCTCAAGACTGGTTGGTTCAGCGACCCAAGCTGCTACATCGAGTACGTACTGGTTACTTGTGTTTCACCCTGTTCTTTATCGGCTGGTATTCGTTGGCCCAGCTGTCGATAGTCAACGTATTCGCCTTCCTTCATTCCTTGGTCAATGGTTTTCAGTGGTCATCTTTTCTGCTGGACCCCATGATGTTTATCCTCTGGAGCTTTGTCGCCCTGACCCTGCTGCTGTGGGGGCGAGGTATTTTCTGTGGTTGGTTATGCCCCTTTGGCGCCCTTCAGGAGCTGGTCAACGAGCTGGCCCGCAGGTTCAAAATCAAACAGTATACGGTACCTTTTGCTATTCACGAACGGTTGTGGGCGCTCAAGTATTTGATTTTGCTCGGCCTGTTTGGCCTCTCCCTGCAGTCGTTGGCACAGGCAGAACAGGCAGCCGAGGTGGAACCATTCAAGACCGCTATAACCCTGCGCTTCATGCGGGAGTGGGGCTATGTGGCCTACGCCCTGAGCTGGGTATTTATCTCGATCTTCCTGCGCAAGGCCTACTGCCGTTATGTCTGCCCGCTTGGTGCCGCCCTGGCAGTGCCGGCCCGATTGCGTCTGTTTGACTGGCTGAAGCGGCGCAAGGAGTGCGGCGACCCTTGTCAGCTGTGTGCCAAGGAATGCGAGGTGCAGGCCATTCATCCGGATGGACGCATCAACGCCAACGAATGTCATCACTGCCTCGATTGTCAGATCACCTATTACAACGAGCGCAAGTGCCCCCCACTGGTGATGAAAGCCAAAAAAAGGCGTCGTCGTGAGCTGGAGCGAGAAGCGGGCCGGATCAAAATAACCAATGTGGAAAACACAGGACAACAAGGAGAGTAAGATGAACAAGCATGATGAAGTGAGTGAGCATGTGCAGATAAGTCGGCGCCTGTTTCTGGGGGGGTCTTCCGCCCTGCTGGCCACAGCAGCGGCCGGCACCGGCTTGAGTCTAGCCTCTGGCCCGGCCAGCGCAGCTTCTGCTGCCGCTGCAGCCGGACATGTGGCGCCCGGTGAACTGGATGAATATTACGGTTTCTGGAGCGGCGGCCATCAGGGGGAAGTCCGGGTACTGGGTGTGCCTTCTATGCGTGAGTTGATGCGCATTCCCGTATTTAACGTCGATCCGGCCACCGGTTGGGGGCTGACCAACGAGAGTAAGCAAGTACTGGGCGACAGCGCCAAGTATCTTAATGGTGACTGTCACCACCCCCATCTTTCCATGAAAGACGGCCTTTATGATGGCAAGTATCTGTTTATCAATGACAAGGCCAACAGCCGGGTTGCCCGTATCCGCCTGGATATCATGAAGTGTGACAAGATGGTGACCATTCCCAACGTCCAGGCCATTCATGGTCTGCGGCTACAGAAGGTTCCCCACACCAAGTATGTGTTCTGCAACGCCGAATTCATCATTCCGCATCCCAATGACGGCACCAACCTGACCAACCTGGAGGCGGCAGAGCAGTTCACCATGTTTAATGCGGTGGACGCAGAAACCATGGAGGTGGCCTTCCAGGTGATCGTTGATGGCAATCTGGATAACACCGATGCCTGCTATACGGGCAAGTATGCGGCGTCGACCTGTTATAACTCGGAAGGCGCCACCGACCTGGGCGGCATGATGCGTGCCGAGCGGGACTGGGTAGTGATCTTCAATATTCCGCGTATCGAGGCGGCCATCAAGGCCGGTAACTATACCCAGCTGGGTGACGCCAAGGTGCCGGTACTGGATGGCCGAAAAGGCTCCGAGCTGACCCGTTATGTGCCAGTACCCAAGAATCCCCACGGTTTGAATACTTCTCCGGATGGAAAATATTTTATCGCCAATGGCAAATTGTCACCCACTGTCTCCATGCTGGAAATCGCCAGGCTGGATGATCTGTTCAATGACAAGTTTGACGATCCCCGGGCGGTAATTGTCGCCGAGCCAGAACTGGGCCTGGGACCCTTGCATACCACTTTTGATGGCCGAGGCAATGGCTATACCACCCTGTTTATCGATAGCCAGGTGGTGAAGTGGAACCTGGCCGATGCGGTGCGCGCCTATAATGGCGAAGACGTGGACTATATCCGGCAAAAGCTGGATGTGCAGTACCAGCCCGGCCATAACCATGCCTCCCATACCGAAGCCCGGGATGCGGACGGCAAATGGCTGGTTGTGCTGTGCAAGTTCTCGAAAGACCGTTTCCTGCCGGTAGGTCCCCTGCATGCGGAAAACGACCAGCTGATCGACATCTCCGGTGAGGAAATGAAACTGGTACATGATGGCCCGACTTTTGCCGAGCCCCATGACTGTATCATGGTCAAACGCAGCGTACTGAATACCAGAAAAATCTGGGACAGGGCCGACCCCTTCTTTGCCGGCACAGTGGCGATGGCGGCCAAAGATGGCGTTACCCTGGAAACCGATAACAAGGTGATCCGCGATGGCAACAAGGTCCGTGTCTATATGACGTCGGTAGCGCCTACCTTCGGTCTGCAGCAGTTTACCGTCAAGCAGGGTGATGAGGTCACCGTTACCGTCACCAACCTGGATATGATCGAAGACGTGACTCACGGTTTCTGCATGGTGAATCACGGCGTCAGCATGGAGATCAGCCCGCAACAGAGCTCCTCCATCACCTTTATCGCCGACAAGCCGGGAGTACACTGGTACTACTGCAACTGGTTCTGCCATGCCCTGCATATGGAAATGGTGGGTCGCATGCTGGTTGAGCCGGCATAAGACAGATGACCATAAACAGGCTGTGGCTGGGATTATTGCTGCTGACCTGGCAGGTGTCCGCCGAGGTGCGGCTGACACCTGTCACCATCACTGCGCTGGCGGATGTGACGCCAGGTGAAGCGGTGGTGTTGGCGGCGGGTGTCTACCCACCTTTGCGGTTAACGGTGCCGATGACACTGATGGGAGAACCGGGTGCCAGAATAGATGCCCGGCATCAGGGTCATGGCCTGTATATTGATGCCCCCGATGTGCAGATCAGTAATCTGGAAATAACCAACTGGGGCAAGGATCTGGGCGCGATGGATTCGGCCATCTTTATTTCCAAACAGGGACAAAGGGCGGAAGTAAAAGATAGCTGGCTGCACGGGCCCGGCTTTGGGATCTGGGTCGATGGGGCCCCAGACGTTCAGCTGCATCGCAACCGGATAGAAGGAGAGCTCGGTTTGCGCTCCCAGGACAGGGGTAATGGCATACATCTGTATGCTGTTACCGGTGCTCTGGTCATTGATAACCGGATCCGCTGGACCCGGGACGGTATCTATATCAGTTACAGCAACGGTAACCGGCTGCAAGGCAACGAGCTTAGCGAGTTGCGTTACGGCATTCATTATATGTATGCCCACAATAACCAGGTGGTAGCAAATTATACCCACCATACCCGCACCGGTTATGCGCTGATGCAGTCCCGTCAATTGACGGTGACTGGCAATGTGTCCGAGCAGGACGAAAACTACGGAATTTTGATGAATTATATTACCTACTCCCGGATTGCAAACAATCGGATCGAGGGAGTAAAGGCAAACAGCCATCTGTTAAACCCCCGGGGTGCCGAGGGCAAGGCAATATTCGCCTATCAGGCTGTTGGCAATGAGATTAGCGGCAACTGGCTGGCAGACAACGATCTGGGCCTGCATGCCACGGCCGGATCCGAACAAAACCGGATTTATGCCAATGCCTTTGTCGGCAACCGAACTCAGGTACGTTATGTCTCCAATCAGTCGCAGGAATGGTCGTATCAGGGCCAGGGTAACTACTGGAGTGATTATCTGGGCTGGGATCTGAATCAAGACAAGCTGGGCGATGTGCCCTACGAACCCAACGACAGCATGGACCGGGTGTTGTGGCAGTATCCGGCGGCTCGCTGGCTACTCAATGCGCCTGTGATCTCCCTGCTGCGTTGGGTCCAACAGCAGTTCCCGGTTTTCAAGGGACCTGGGGTAACAGATTCCTATCCGCTGATGGCGCTCCCCGAGCGACCCAATCCGGCAATATCACGTGACAGGAGGCAGGAGGATGGAGATCATTCGCTTACAGCAGGTCAGTAAACGCTTTGCCGATAAGCAGGCACTGACGGATGTATCATTGACGGTATCAGGTGGTGAGGTGCTGGGGCTGCTGGGACACAATGGGGCCGGCAAAACTACCACGATCAAACTGATCCTGGGGCTGTTACGTCCGGATCACGGCAATGTCAGCGTATTGTCTCAGGATCCGTCGGACCATGGCTTCCGATCGGTACGTAATCAGATTGGCTTTTTACAGGAAAATGTCAGCTTTTATGATCACCTGACCGGTGCGGAAGTCATTCGTTATCTGGCTCGGTTGAAAGGCATAGCCCCGCATCAGGGGATAGCCTTGCTCGAGCAGCTGGGGCTGGCAGAGGCAGCCAGACGCAGGGTAAAAACGTATTCCAAGGGAATGCGGCAGCGCCTTGGGCTGGCTCAGGCGCTACTGGGCGAGCCACGCATCCTGTTGCTGGATGAGCCCACTGTGGGGCTGGATCCCCTGGCAACCCGGCAATTTTATCAGCGTATAGACACGCTGCGCCGCCAGGGCTGCGCCATCATACTGTGTTCTCATGTGCTGTCGGGCGTCGAGCCTTATCTCAGTCGCATCGCTGTGATGGGGCAGGGGCGCCTGTTGGCCGAAGGCAGCCTGGAGCGCCTGCGGGCCGAATCTCGGCTGCCTGTAACCCTGACATTACAGGGTGAAAACCTGCATGCAGCGCTGCCTCATCAATATCAATCCCTGGTACAAAGCGTCACCCCCAATCAGCTTGTTCTGCAAGCCAGTGCCCAGCAACAAAGGGTGTTGGCGGAGGCAATCTGCGCCCTGCCCGGGGTGAAGCACTTTGACTGGCAGATCCCCGATCTACCCGAGCTTTACCAGCATATCTGTTATGGAGCTACCTATGCATAAGATGCTGATTATCGCCCATAAGGAGTGGCTGGATGGTCTGCGCAACCGCTGGATAGTGGCGATTGCGGTTATTCTTTGGTGTCTGGCGGTCGGTCTGGCCTATTTTGGCGGCGCCGCTTCCGGCTTGATCGGCTTTACCTCTATCGAGTCGACTTTGGCGAGCCTGGCGAGCCTGGCGGTGGTTATCCTGCCGTTGATTGCACTTATGCTGGGCTATGATGCTCTGATCGGTGAAAGGGAACGCGGCACTCTGCTGTTGCTGATGACCTATCCCATCACCGCCGGCCAGTTGCTGCTGGGCAAGTTGCTGGGCCAGGCTCTGATGCTGGCGATGGCGACGGTCCTGGGTTTCGGCAGTGCCGCTTTGACGCTGTTGCTGCTGACTCCAGATCTGGAAGTCTGGGCGGTATTGCTCCCCTTCGGGGCCTTGATCCTGTCTACCACTTTGCTGAGCTGGATTTTTCTGGCCATGGCATACAGCCTGAGCGCCTGGGTGAGCGAAAAGGGCAAGGCGGCGGGACTCGCACTGATTGTCTGGTTTTTCTTTGTGGTGGTGTTTGACCTGCTGATGCTGGCCTTGCTGATCGGACTGCCTGAGCAGTTTGATTTTGCCTCTTTGCCGTATTTGTTACTGCTCAATCCCGCAGACATCTTCCGCATGTTCAATCTGGGATTGTTGAACTCAACCGATGTCAGCACCGGGGTTGCAACCATTGGTAGTCAGCTTGATCTTGGTCCAGCCATGTTATTGCTTTTTTTATTGCTGTGGTTAACCGGCCTGGTTGCCTTGGCCACTTTCTTGTTTCATCGTTCATTAACACGGGTGTAGTCATGCGTTCCATATTGATATTGATGCTGGGTCTGTTGCTGGCTGCCTGCGGAGATGATTCGATCGAGCAACAGGTCAGGCAGGCTGTCGCGATTGAGAAGGGCGATGAATGCCATCTCTGTGGCATGGTGATCAGCGGCTTCCCGGGGCCCAAAGGGGAAGCTTATGAACAGGGCGTTGAGGAAATACATAAATTTTGCTCTACCCGCGATCTGCTGAACTGGTTACATGACCCGGAAAACCAATATGCCAGCCAACAGGCCTGGGTGCACGATATGGGACAGAGTCCGTGGGATCAGCCTGACGATAACCATTTTATCGACGCTAAGACGGCCTGGTATGTGGCAGGATCAGATCAAGCGGGGGCAATGGGACCTACCCTGGCGAGTTTTAAGGACAAGATGGTAGCCGAGCGATTTGCGCAACGTTTTGGTGGGGATGTACTGGCATTTACCGAGTTGACCCAGGAGCATCTCAACCCTATCCATCATAACCATGGCTGATAATGTTGATAACTCTGTGGTTAAGCTGTGCTTTTGCTTGGAGTATAAGCAATCGATCACCAAAGGCCTGTTTTTATCAAAAAAGCCCTTGCGCAAAATCAGCGGCTCCCTATAATGCGCATCCACTGACACGGGGCAAGCAGCTCACGGTCACAAGGGTTTGAGAGACAGAAAATTAAGTCGCTTTAAACGCTTGACGAAC
>JBFGZI010000089.1:0-8367 GCA_041586855.1 Oceanisphaera sp.
ATTAACGCTGCGATCAACATTAAAGCCGCCGGGCTGGCGGTGTTAGCCCTTGGAGAGCACGTAAGAGGCATGGGGTTAATCTCCGTGTCCGGTTCTCGGTGAATTGGGAATCCCCTTCCTTCAGGGAGGGGAGCAGTCAAGGACTCGTGATTTTACCCAAGTCCCGGGCTTGGCGCACCTTCTGCCGGCGGTTGTTGATGAAAGCCCCGGGCCTGCTGGTAAAGTGCGTTCACCAGCAGGGTGATATGATTCAATAACTGATGGCTGAGGATCAGCCATTCATCGTCGCTATCGGCGTCGATGGTTCCGGTCGGCAGCGGCGGATAGTCTGGCAAGGTTTCTTCACTGCGCAATGCGAGGGCCGAGGCCAGCAGCCGGTCTACCAGTTGCTGGATTTGATCGCACGGTAAGGGAGCGCTGTGCATGCGATGGGCACCCAGGGTCGACAGATATGACAGCAATGCATGGTTGCGATAGGCAATGTCGAAGCACAGGTTCAGCCAGTATTTGGGTACCGGCTCTACCCGGATATTCTGCCAGGTCAGCGCCAGCTGATTATCCGCCAGATGCGCCTGTTTGCGTGGCAGCCGGTAGCTCAGTTCGTCATCCCGGCCCTGTTCGAACTGACGGGCAATGGCGGCCAGATAATGGGCGTTGGCTTCCATGGCATCGGCCATCAGCCGGGGCAAATGGCGGCGCTGCCAGTCGGGCCAGATAAACCAGACCGCTACAAAGGCCAGGGCGCAGCCGGCCAGAGTATCCAGTAAACGGGGCAGAAACACCGGCTCGACCACGGCGCCTTGCAGATTGAAGGCCAGCAGTACGAAGAGGGTGACAAAGCCCACGGCCCAGCTGTAATAGACCTTGACCTGAGTAAAAAATACAAAGGCGCACAGCAGCAGTATCATTAGCTGGGCGCCAACCGAGGGAAACAGCATCAGAAGGGGAATGCCTGCCAGAATCCCTCCCAGGGTACCCAGAGTTCGCTGTACCAGTCGTTTGCGGGTGGCGCTGAAGCTGGGTTGGCAGACGAAGAGAATGGTCAGCAGTATCCAGTAGCCACGCTCGAGTTCGAAGGTGGCGATCAGGGCATAGCCCAGGGCAAAGCACAGGCTCAGGCGTATCCCGTGGCGGAACAACAGGGAATTGGGATGCAGCAGGGCCTTGAGTTTGGGCCAGAATGGCATAGGCTCCGGACGAGACAGCTCGATGGATATCGCCTCGGGCAGTGGCTGGCGTCGGGTCAGGGCCTCGGCCTGCAGCAGAGTCTGGTGCAGATCCGCCATGTTGCGGCTCAGAAACTTCATCGGACTGAGCAGGGAGCGTGGGTAGTGGCGTTTGAGGTGACTGTAATCCAGTTGATCCTGCAGCGCGCTCAGCTCCCAGGCGATGCGTTTGCTGTGCTGATAGGCATTATGAGTGAGAATGGCATAACCGAGCCGATAGCAGGCTTCGCCCAGCTCCTCCAGCAGGGTCTGGTAGCCGACCAGCACATCGACCTGATTCAGATCCCGATTCAGCTGCTGATAGGGATAATGGCTGGAAGTGGCGCGTTCGTGCATCTCCTGCGCCAGCAGATAGAGTGCCAGCAGGCGGCTCAGCTCCTGATCCTGTTTGTCCCGGCCCTGAATGCGGCGGTTCAGCATCTGCTTGGTGGTTTCCAGGGCACTGACCAGCTGGATATTGAGTTGGGCCAGCTGATGACGTCGGTGCTGATGCTGCTCTTCGGGACAATTGAAGAAGCGGGATTTTTCCAGCAGATAACGGGACAGGCCGAAGTAGCACTGGGCCAGTTGTTCGTGTACCTGCTTGTAGGGCCAGACCAGCAGCACTAGCCAGGACAAGAGACCATACCAGGCCGCTCCCAGAGTCAGCAGCAGCGGCTGATACCAGAAGAAGGGGCTGTCGGCATGGCCCTGCATGGCGTAGAGCGATATCAGCAGGGTACCGAATCCCAGGGTACCTGCGGCCGGTCCCCAGGCACCTATCAGGATCAGCACCAGAGTGCTGAGCACCAGCAGGGGACCGAACAGCAGCGGGCTGTCGATCAGCAGGGTGACCAGGGTGATGGCGCCGAAAAAACACAGCAGGCTCAGCAGCAGATGGCGCAGTCGCCCCCTGGGGGTCTGATCCACCTCGCTCAGGGCGCCGGCCATGGCACCCAGGGTCAGGGTCACGGCGGCGGATGTCTGATCCAGCCACCAGCCGGGCAGCAACAGGCTGGCCATGGCCAGCAGCACTTTCAGAGCGAAGAAGAAATGGCTGTCAGTAAAGACTCGCCTGAGCCAGATAATTGCGGGGGACATAGGGTGCTTCAAGGTTCCGGACTTACCCCTGATGATACACGACAAAAAGCCCCTTTACGGGGCTTTTAAACGGGATGGCAGCGATGATTAATCCCGGCTCAGTCCCAGCAGTTGCAGCAGGCTGAGGAAGATGTTGAAGATGGATACATACAGGGTCACGGTAGCGGAGATATAGTTTTGTTCGCCGCCGTGAATGATGGCGCTGGTCTGCATCAGGATGGCACCGGACGAGAACAGAATAAAGAGGGCACTCAGGGCCAGGCTCAGGGCCGGCAGGGCCAGGAAGATATTGGCAACGATGCCGACCAGTAACACGACAAACCCCGCCATCATCATGCCACCGAGGAAGGACATGTCTTTCCTGGTGGTCAGTACATAGGCCGACAGTGACAGGAAGGTCAGTGCGGTGCCAGCCAGCGCCAGCATCACGGTCTCGGTACCGGAGCTGGTGCTCAGGTAATAGTTGATGATGGGCCCTATGGTGTAACCGGTGAAGGCGGTGAAGGCGAAGATGAACAGCAGGCCCAGGCCGCTGTTGCGGTTACGCTCGGTCAGGTACATCAGGCCGTAGAAGCCGACCAGGGTGATGATAAGACCCGGACGGGGCAGGGCCAGCATGGCGCTGACGCCGGCCGACAGCGAGGCCACGACCAGAGTCAGGCCCAGCAGCATATAGGTGTTGCGCAGTACCTTGTTGGTGGCCAACGCACCCGACTGGGTACGGGACAGAGTATCGTTATATCGCATCGTTCAGACTCCTTAATGTGTGCCCAAAGCTTCTGTTCAGCAATGAATCCTGATAAATCAGAATAGCAGATGAAAATAGCATAAAAATAATACCGTCCATTTGGACATATCATGACGCGGTTGTCGAGCTTTCTGTTCCCGAACTCAAGGGTTTGCCCCGTTAATTAGCGCCATTGTGGCCATAAAATATCCATTCGCACCGACATCGGCATTTATCGGTTTACAAGCGCGGCCGGCCTTGGGTAGTATGCACGGCGTCGGAGGGGTGGCAGAGTGGTTGAATGCACCGGTCTTGAAAACCGGCATGGGTTTATAGCCCATCCAGGGTTCAAATCCCTGCTCCTCCGCCATATAGCAAAAGAAAACGCCGCCCGGTTCACACCAGGCGGCGTTTTTGTTTTCTGCTTCTGAAAGCTGGCAAAAAAGAGCGACGGACTTTGGGTTGCAAGAAGGCGAATAATACCAATCTGAATAAAAATATGATCTTTCTTAAGTCCAAACTCAGAGGCAACACAGCCGCCTCCCACGACACGCCACTGGTAAATGACACTCACCGTTGCAGCCTGCTGCGAACATTCACTGGATGTTCGGTCAGGCTGCAACCGTTCGTCACGGCGAGACAAGCTCGCCCCATGGGGGCTCGGAAATGCCATCTGACCGCCAGGGAAGGCGGGAATGCCGGAACGGCAGGAGCATTTTCCGGCCCTGGCATTTCACGGTCGTGGGAGGTCGTCTCTGCTGCCTCTTCCTGAGCTTCGAGTTGCCTACAGACAGTGCCAACAGATGACTCTGCGGCATCAAGGAGGACAAAGGGATCTGCTCAGCTGACCATCCGCACCACGGATGGTGCGGCTGAGCCTACATGGAAGTATTCACGGCGTGTCGGCGGAGCGGGCCCTTTGTCCGACCTTTGCAGAGTAACCAAATAGATCAGTTACTTAATCAGTTTGGTATAAGCGGCGGAGGACATGTCGGGCCGGGGTGACCGGCCCGAGGGGAGAGGCTCAGCGATTGTTGATGGCGGCAATCATGCGGTGCAGGGCTTCATCCAGCATGGCGCGGGAGCAACCGAAGTTGAGCCGGACAAAATCATTGCCGCCGAACTGGCCGCCGGGCGACAGTCCCACGCCCGCCTGTTCGAAAAAGCCGATAGCATCGTCCAGCTCCAGCGCGCTGATATCGATCCAGGCCAGGTAGGTGGCTTCCGGTGCCAACACCTTGATGCCGGGTACCTGATTAAGGCGTTCAACCAGCAGATCCCGGTTCTGACGCAGATAGGCTATCTGGGCTGCCAGCCAGTCGTCGCCGTCCCGGTAGGCGGCTTCGGCTGCAACAAAGCCGAGCAGGTTGACGTCTGCCATGATGCCACGGGCGGCGCGGGTAAAGCGGGTGCGCAGCTCGGGGTTGGGGACGATGGCAAACGAGCAGCACAGACCGGCGATATTGAAGGTCTTGCTCGGCGCCATCAGAATCACACTGCGGCTGGCCGCATCGTCGTTCAGGTCGGCATAAGGTATGTGAGGCTTGCCTTCGTCGAGCAGCAGATCGCAGTGAATTTCGTCCGAGCAGACAATCAGGTTATGGCGTTGGGCTATGTCGTTGATGGCCAGCAACTCTTCTCGCGTGTAGATGGTGCCACCCGGATTGTGCGGGTTACAGAACAGCAGCAAGTCGCTGTCTTTGGCTTCTTGCTCCAGCTGCTCCAGATCCAGCAGCCAGCGACCGTCTTTTTCGACCATCTCTACATAGGCGGCTTTGCGGCCATGAAAGCCCGGCGCATGCAGAAACGGATAATAGATGGGTTTGGGGGTGAGTACGGCGCTGCCCGGCTCGCTGAACGTCTGGCAGGCCAGGTTCAGGGCAGGGACGACCCCCGGCATGTAGACCAGCCAGTCGGCCTCGATTTGCCAGCCGTAACGGTCAGCCATGCGTTGTATGATCAGTTCGGTCAGCTGCGGGCTGGGTCGACTGTAGCCGAAAATACCGTGTTCCACCCGCTCACTCAATGCCTCGATAACGGCGGGCGGCGCCTTGAATTCGGTATCCGCCACCCACATTGGCAAAATATCGGTGCCTTCGTATTTCAGCCACTTCAGGGCACGGGTAGGACGGCGGTCTATCCACTGATCAAAATCAAACATCGGGGTTCCTTGTCAAATGCGAAGCCATCAGCATAAGGAAGCCGCTTCGGCCTGGCAAGATCAAGGTGCGAGCAGGGGCCCCTCACGATTGATCTGGGTCTCTTTATTCTCGTCATCCAGAACGCCTTCATGATCGCCGTAATGATGACGGATCAGGCTCAGCAGCAGACTGGCCGCCGGACCCGGAGGCATGGCTCGGGGTAATATCAGATGGGTAAAACGCTTGCGCAGTGCCTGATTCGCCATGGGCAGGCGTTGCAGCAGGCCGCTGTCGATCATCGGTGCTACCACTTCCAGCGGTAGCCAGGCAAAGCCGATGCCTCGGCGCAGCAGCGACAGGGTGTCGTGCAGATGGTTGATGATCCAGCGTTGCTCCGCTCGTTCCCAACCTTCTTCCTGCTCGCTGCCATCGGCCAGGATCAGCTCCAGCTCGGGATCCAGTTCATGGGCGGTGACTTCATCGAGACGGGCGAGAGGATGTTCGGGGGCGCAGACCGGCACATAAACGGTGGTGGCCAACGGCAGGCTGGTTACGCCGGTAAAGGCGCGGCAGGCAAAGACCATGTCGGCGGCCTGTTTGCTAACCACGGCCTGGCAGCCGGAAGGCTGGGCTTCGACCAGGTGAATGCGGCAGCCTCGGGAACGGGGAGAAAAATCCGCCAGTGCCTGATACAGGGGCTGGCGGGGGAGTGACGCCTCCACCACGACGCGCAGAATCGGCTCCCAGCCACTGGCCAGCACTCCGGCGAGCAGCTCCAGTTCTTCTATGCCCTGAGTCAGCTTGCGTGAACGGCGTAAGAAGACCTCTCCTTCCGGCGTCAGGTAGGCTTTTCGGCCCCTGACTTCCAGCAGTGGCACTCCCAGCCCCTGCTGCAGCTTGGCCACGGCGTGATTGAGCGACGACTGGCTTTTACTGAGCTTTTCCGCCGCCTGGGCATAACCGCCACAGTCGACGACCGCTTGAAAAATTCGCCATTGCTCTACCGTGCTCTTGGGACGATACATGGTTGTTGCCTCATCCTTTTGGCAATAGGGTCAAGTTGTTATGACCCCGGAGTTAACGAACCCGTAAGCTTAGTTTTAGACGAAATTATGCTGCCTGTCAGTTTATTGACCGGCGCGAGGGCGGACTTTGTCGGGTTGGGCATCCAGTGACTGGCCGTTGATCTTCTGGCTGTCATCGCCCATCAGATACAGGTACAGCGGCATGAGATCCTTGGGGGTACGCAGGGTCGCCGGATTTTCTCCGGGATAGGCCCGGGCCCGCATCTCGGTGCGGGTAGCACCCGGGTTGATACAGTTGACCCGTACACCGGTGTTGTCGAGTTCGTCGGCCAACACTTCCATCATGCCCTCGGTGGCAAACTTGGACACTGCATAGCTGCCCCAGTAGGCCCGACCTTGCCTGCCCACACCGGAGCTGGTATAGACGATGGAGGCACTGGGAGCGGCTTTTAGTAGCGGCAACAGCGCCTGGGTTATCAGAAACTGGGATTTAACGTTGACCTGCATCACATTGTCCCACTCGTCTTCTCCAATCATCTCGAAGGGACCGAGCGCGCCCAGCTGGCTGGCGTTGAACAGCACCCCGTCCAGGCGGCCGAATTGTTGCTTCAGGGTCTCGGCCATGTCCAGGTAATGCTGTTTGGTCGCCCCTTGCAAATCCAGCGGAATAATCGCCGGCTCCGGGCTGCCCTGGGCCAGCAGTTCATCGTAGACGGCTTCCAGTTTTTTCACGGTTTTGCCCAGCAAAATAACGGTGGCACCATGAGCGCCATAGCTCAGCGCCGCCTCGCGGCCAATGCCACCGCCGGCACCGGTGACCAGAATCACCTTGTCGTTGAGTAAATCGGGGGATGCATGATAGTCGAGCATGTGCCTGTGTTCTCTCAGCAAAAATCAAAGTGTTCAGATCAAACCAGACTCTGGGTCCGGATGCCAGCGTCGAAAGCCAAAAGTTGGCAGGAAAAGTGGAAAGAAAAGCGGAAAGGAAAAGTGTCGGCGGCAAAAAGCCCATTGGTGTTCGCCATGAGGGCTTTTACAATGGGGGTCGAATTACGCCTTAAGGAACTCTCATGCTGGAATTTTTATACGAATATGGCCTCTTTATGGCCAAGAGCCTGACCTGGGTGCTGGCCATCGGCGTTGTGCTGGCACTGGTCGCCGGTGCCGCCATGCGACAAAAACGGGGTGAGGATCGGCTGGAGGTCGAGGATCTCGGCGCCGGGTTGCGTCGGCAGCAGCAACGGCTGCAACTGGCCACGGCGGCAAATGACAACGAACGCAAGGCGCTCAAGCAGCAATTCAAGCAGCAGGCCAAAGCCGAGAAAAAAGCCGGAGACTCGGGTACTCGACTCTATGTGCTCGATTTCAAGGGCAGCATGGATGCCCATGAAGTGGCCGGCCTCAGTCGGGAAATCACCGGTCTGCTGCAGCTGGCCCGGGAAGGGGACCAGGTGTTGCTGAATCTGGAGTCCGGCGGCGGTGTGGTGCACGGTTATGGCCTGGGGGCCGCCGAGCTGGGCCGACTCAAGGCAAAGGGCCTGCACCTCACGGTGGCGGTGGACAAGGTGGCGGCCAGTGGCGGTTACATGATGGCCTGTGTTGCCGAGCGTATTATCGCGGCGCCTTTCGCCATCGTCGGCTCCATCGGCGTGGTGGCGCAGCTGCCCAACTTCAATAAGTTCCTCAAGAGCAAAGACATCGACATCGAGCTGCATACCGCCGGCCAGTACAAGCGCACCCTGACTCTGTTCGGCGAAAATGATGATGAAGGCCGCGCCAAATTCCGTGAAGAGCTGGAGGTGATTCACCATAGATTCAAGGACTTTATTGCCGAGAACCGGCCGGCACTTGCATTGGACAAGGTGGCTACCGGTGAACACTGGCTGGCGACCGACGCCCGTGAGCTGGGGCTGGTGGACGAGCTGATGACCAGCAGCGACTATTTGCTGGCCGCGAGTGCCGACAAGCGGGTGATCCGCCTGCATTACCAGCCGAAACAGACCATCAAGGACAAGCTGGGCAAGGCAGTGGAAGCGGGTGTCAGCCGGGGATTGATGAAGTTGGTGGAAGCGGGACAACGCCCCTTCGGGTGATTAAATTCGGGGATTATACCAAACTGATTAAATGACTGATCTATTTGGTTACTCTGCAAAGGTCGGACAAAGGGC
>JBFGZI010000090.1:0-8247 GCA_041586855.1 Oceanisphaera sp.
CCCAGCAAGCTGGTGGAGGTTGGCGCCCTGATCCGCCTGCGCCAGGGTAACGATGAAAAGGAAGTCGTGGTGCTGGAACTGTCGGAACACAGAGGCAAGGCAGAGCAGGCCCAGCGTTTGTTTCGGGAAACCGAAGACAGCATCAAGAAGCGCGATCAAAATGCCGAAGCCCGCAAATTCAACAGCCAGTTTGCTCCCAGCCCCGAACGCCGGCCGGATAAAAAGGAACGGCGTACCCTGCTTAAATTCAAGCAAGGTAACTGATGCGGCTACAGCGGACCGAGCATGGCGATGGCCTGGCACCCGCCAGAGACGAACGACTTACACTATATAAAGAATATAACCGTACTCAGCCCATACAGGATTTTTTATGACTCACATCGATCAACTTCATCGTTATCTGTTCGACAACTATCAGGTACGGGGCGAACTGGTACAGCTGCAGCAGAGCTTTCATCAGGTGCTGGAATCTCAGGCCTATCCCGTACCGGTGCAACGGCTGCTGGGCGAGCTGCTCACCGCCACCAGCCTGCTGACCGCCACCCTCAAGTTTGAAGGTCATATCACGGTGCAGTTGCAGGGCGACGGCCCCGTGTCTCTGGCCGTGATCAACGGTGACCACCAGCAGCAGCTGCGCGGCGTGGCCCGCTGGGAAGGCGAGGTACCCGACAGCAACAAACTGGCCGATCTCGTCGGCAAGGGCTATCTCGCCATCACCATTACCCCCTTTGAGGGCGAGCGTTATCAGGGCATCGTCGAACTCGGCGAACACTCCCTGAGCGAAAGCCTGGAAAACTACTTTGTCCAGTCCGAACAGCTGAAAACCCGAATCTGGCTGTTTACCGATCTCCAGCACGACCAGCCCCGCTGTGCCGGCCTGCTGCTGCAGGCGCTACCCGACGGTCAGGAAGGCGACTTTACCCATCTTGAAGCCCTGACCCACACCATCAAGGCCGACGAGCTGATCAACCTGGACGCACACGAAATTCTGTATCGCCTCTATCATCAGGAAGCGGTGCGGGTATTCGATCCGCAGCCGGTCACCTTTCAATGCACCTGTTCGCGGGGAAAATGCGAACAGGCACTGCTGCAGGTAGGGCAGCAGGAAGCCAACGACATTGTGAAGGAAGAAGGTAAAATTGAAATGCACTGCGATTATTGCGGGCAGCGATACAACTTCAACGAAGCAGACCTGCAAAATCTGTTTAATGACTCACCAACAGTTCACTAACATTCAATACAATGTTAAGGGGCTTTGTGCCCCTTTTAACTTAATTCATCGTGCGAAATCCCAAATTTTGACACCGATCCCCTAAATGTTGCTCAATTCCTGATAGTCTGCCGCCATAAATCGTTCCAGCGATGATGCTTATCCAACCCACCTATCCGTACCAGGAGATAATAATGACGTCCAAGGCGCAGCAATTAGGCCTTTCGCAATACGGTATCAACGATGTTACCGAGATCCTGCATAATCCCTCTTACGAACAATTGTTCGCAGAAGAAACCCGTGCGGATCTGGAAGGCTACGAAAAGGGCGTGGAAACCAGCCTGGGCGCCGTTGCCGTGGACACCGGTATCTTTACCGGCCGCTCTCCCAAGGACAAGTACATAGTGCGTGACGACGTCACCCGTGACACCGTCTGGTGGGCCGATCAGGGCAAGAACGACAACAAGCCGATGAGCCAGGAAACCTGGACCGAGCTGAAAGCTCTGGTAACCGGTCAGCTGTCCGGCAAGCGTCTGTTCGTGGTCGACACCTACTGCGGTGCCAACCCGGATACCCGCCTTTCTGTGCGCTTCGTGACCGAGGTGGCCTGGCAGGCTCACTTCGTGAAGAACATGTTCATCCGCCCCTCCGATACCGAGCTGGAAGGCTTCGAGCCCGACTTCGTGGTCATGAACGGCGCCAAGTGCACCAACCCCAACTGGAAAAAACAGGGCCTGAACAGCGAAAACTTCGTTGCCTTCAACCTGACCGAACGGGTACAGCTGATCGGCGGTACCTGGTACGGCGGCGAAATGAAGAAAGGCATGTTCTCCATGATGAACTACCTGCTGCCGCTGAAGGGCATCGCCTCCATGCACTGCTCCGCCAACGTGGGTAAAGACGGCGACGTGGCCATCTTCTTCGGCCTCTCCGGCACCGGCAAGACCACCCTGTCCACCGACCCCCAGCGTGAGCTGATCGGCGACGACGAGCACGGCTGGGACGACGATGGCGTGTTCAACTTCGAAGGCGGCTGCTACGCCAAGACCATCAAGCTAAGCCAGGAAAACGAGCCGGAAATCTACGCCGCCATCCGCCGCGATGCGCTGCTGGAAAACGTCACAGTACGAGAAGATGGCACCATCGACTTCGATGATGGCTCCAAGACCGAAAACACCCGTGTCTCCTACCCCATCTATCACATCGACAACATCGTCAAGCCGGTGTCCAAGGCCGGTCATGCCAAGAAGGTGATCTTCCTGACTGCCGATGCCTTCGGCGTACTACCCCCGGTGAGCAAGCTGACCCGTGAGCAGGCCGAATATCACTTCCTGTCCGGCTTTACCGCCAAACTGGCCGGTACCGAGCGCGGCATCACCGAGCCGACCCCGACCTTCTCCAGCTGTTTCGGTGCCGCCTTCCTGAGCCTGCACCCGACCCAGTACGCCGAAGTACTGGCCAAGCGCATGGATGCAGCCGGCGCCGAAGCCTACCTGGTCAACACCGGCTGGAATGGCACCGGCAAGCGGATTTCCATCAAGGCAACCCGTGCCATCATCAACGCCATCCTCGACGGTTCCATCGAAGATGCCGAATTCGTTCAGCTGCCCTACTTCAACATGGCCATTCCGACCGCGTTGAACGGTGTGGAAGACGGCTCCATTCTGGACCCTCGCAAAACCTACGCCGACCCGGCCGAGTGGGATGGCAAGGCAAAGGATCTGGCCAAGCGTTTCGTCGACAACTTCGACAAGTTCACCGACACCGCCGAAGGCAAGGCCCTGGTCGCCGCCGGCCCCCAGCTGTAATCCCCGCTAAACTCGTTACCAACAAAGACCCCAGCTCAGGCTGGGGTCTTTTTTACGGCCCCTTTGGCCGATGTGCAAGTAAGAGCAATCACATTAGGTATCTGATCAGATATTGGGTCGGAGTGCCAGAGGCAACACAGCTGCCTCCCTCGACACGCTACGGATAATGACACTCACGATATCAGCCAGCTGCGAACATTCACCGGATGTTCGGTCAGACTGAAATCATTCGTCACGGCGAGACAAGCTCGCCCCCTGTAAGCTCGGACATGCCATCTGACCGCCAGGGAGGGCGGGAATGCCGGAACGGCAGGAGCATTTTCCGGCCCTGGCATGTCACGGTCGGGGGAGCTCATCTCTGTTGCCTCTTCTGGAACACCGAGTTGCCCGAAGACGGCGCCAACAGGCGACTCTGCAGCATCAAGGAGGACAAAGGGATCTGCTCCAGCGACCATCACATGACAGGGCCAACAAAAGCTCCTGCAATGCTGGCACTCCCGCCTTCCATGGCGGTCGGATGTCATGTGTTGAGCGTCACAGGGAGGTGCTTGAAGCGGGTCGGTGGAGCAGACTCTTTGTCCGACGTTTATACAGAAATGGAATAGATCATTTGTTTAATGGAATCGGCATCAATGTGGCGGAAGCTTGTCGTTCCACCCTTGTAGCCAGGCCCCGACCTGTTCCGCCGGCATGGGTCGGGAGATGCCATAGCCCTGCACATAGTGGCAGCCGAGCTGCTGCAGCCGCTCGCCCTGCTCCGACTTCTCCATCCCCTCCGCAATCACCGCCATCCTCAGGGCGGCGGCCAGCTGTACCACGCTTTCCACCATGCTGACATCATGGGCGTTCGACAAGAGATCACAGATGAAACTGCGATCGATCTTGATGATATCGACCGGCAGCCGATTGAGATGGGATAACGAAGAGTAACCGGTGCCGAAATTGTCGAATGAAATACTCAGCCCCAGCTTCCGACACCGCTCGAGCACGGCGACAGCACCATGCAGATCCGTCAGCACCGCGCTTTCCTGAAACTCCAGCTCCAGCAGCGAGGGCGACACCTCGGGATGCTGGCTCAGCAACCGACTCAGTTCATCGATAAAATCCGGATGCATCAACTGGCCGGCGCTGACATTGAAACTAATCCGGTACTTCAACCCCTGCCGACACCAATACGTCATCTGCGCCAGTACCTGCTCGATCACCCAGCGCCCCAGCTCGAACTCCATGGCGCTGCCGATGATAATCGACAAAAATTCCGCCGGTGCCACTATGCCCCGCTCGGGATGTTGCCAGCGCAGCAAGGCTTCCAGCCCTATCATCTGCCTGCTGAACAAGTCGATCTTGGGCTGGTAATACAGCAGAAATTCCTCCTGCCGGAAGGCATGGATCAATTGTGTCAGCTGCTGCTGCCGCTGATGCTCCTGCTGATGCAGTTCGGCATCGAAGAACACATAGGTATTCTTGCCCTCCTTCTTGGCCTGATACATGGCCTGATCCGCGTAACGCAACAGCAACTCGGCGTCATCGGCATCCTGAGGATACAGGGCCACACCGATGCTGGCCGATACCCGGACCTGCTGACCATCCAGCTCCAGAGGTTCACGGATCACGACCAGTACCCGGTCGAGAATCTCATCGCATTCCAGATCATTGTGCAGCCCGGTAAACAGCAGAGCGAATTCGTCACCGCCCAGACGGGCCAGGGCATCACAGCTACGGGTAATCAGACCCAGTCGCTTGCTTATCTCGATCAACAGGCGATCACCAGCCGCATGCCCCAGACTGTCATTGATCTGCTTGAATCCGTCCAGATCCAGGTAGCAGACCGCCAGCCTGCCCTCGTTTCGCACAGCCGAGGAAATGGCCCTCTCCAGCAGTTCACCGAACAGCAGACGGTTCGGTATCCGGGTCAGCACATCGTGGCAGGCCTGCCGCTTCAGCTCCGCCTCGTGTTCTTTCAAATAGGTAATATCGGAGAAAATCGTCGCGTGATGCAGCACCTGGCCATCATTGTCGCGGGTCACGGAAACCGCCAGCAGCAGCGAACAGGCCTCACCATTCTTGCGCCGGCTGCGACACTCGCCCTGCCAGTCATCACGGGTTTCAAGGTGTCGACGCAATTCGGCACCAAAGTCGCCTTCATCGTCTTCGCTCCACAGCAGATCCGGAGAGCGCCCTACCACCTCCTCGGGCTGGTAACCGGTAATGCGGGTGAAGGCCGGATTGACATGAGTCACATGGTTATCGGCATCGGTCAGCATGATGCCGTCGTAGCTGGACTCGAACACGCTGGCTGCCAACCGCTGCCGGTTTTCGATGTCCTTCTGGGCGCTGATATCGTGCCCCACGCACAACATGTCGCCATTCGGCAGCATGATGTTGGCCCACTGCGTGGTCAGGCGGTTGCCGGCCCGGTCAAAAGGCCGCCATTCTCTGAACTCCGAACTGTTATGAGCGCCAAAGGTCTCCATCACCCGGCGCTGCTCTTCCGGATCGGGATAGAAGAGGCTGAGGGGGGCCGGGTGATGCCGCAATTCCTCGAAACTCCAGCCAAATACCCGTTCGGATTCATCGTTCCATAAAATGCAGCGCCCCTCGGCATTGAAACCGTTGATCAATATGGGGGCCTGGTTGAACAACACCTTGAGCCGACTCAGCAGCCGCCGGGAAGAGCCCTCCCGTTTACGTTGATGTGCATTCAGCTCCCGCTCGCGCCACAACAGGGCCCCATGGGTGGCCAGAAGATCCAGAGCCCGGCGCCGGGACAGAGGGAGAGAGGCCGGTGACTCGGGGTATTCCAGCAACAGCAGCCCGCGCAGGCTCCCGCGCGACACCGGCACCGCCAGAAAGCCGGCATCGCTGTCGAGGCCGATATCGGTGCCGGCAATGGCGCAATAAAACCGCTGTTGCTGCCAGATAGCCAGGTAATGTGCGTCCTGCCATGCGGACCAGGAGCGAAAACGGCGGCCCACCACCCGAGGTGAGGCCTGCTCATCATCATGAAAAAAAACAAAGCAGGCCAGCGCCGCGCCCGCCTCGCTGGTCGCCTGCGCACAGAGGGGATGCCAGTCCGACGCATCTTCGGTGGCAACATCGGCCGTCCTGTCTGGCAATTCGTCCTGATTTGGTCGCATATCCATGCTCATCTTGATTATCGGGTGAACAGGCCGTTCGGGGCTACCATCACCCCGCCGCCAACATAAATCCGACCGATCAACAGCCAGTGGTTAACGACAAAAAACAGCAAGGTCAGTCCTAAATCATAGAACATCATCGAATACCCTGTGTGCCGGGGCCTATGGCTGCCAAAGCTCTCTGGCCACGTCAAAGAAGCCCCTGGCCAGCAGGCTGGCATGCTCATCACTACGCATTACCAGGGCGCCAAGCCGGGTCATGGCCGGCAGCGCCAGGGCCCGGCTCTCGACCCCCGGCAGCTCGGTAAACAAGGCACTGCCGGCAGGGATCAGCGCACACCCCAAACCGGAATGCACCGCCCGCATCAGCCGATACACCGAATTGGATGCCAGCATCGGCTGCAGTGTGACTCCCTGCAGATCGAATACCCTTTCCAGATAATGGCGAAAATACATGCCGGTTTTCGGCAGGCACAGGGGCAGCTGTGCCAAATCGGCCGGCGTCGGCTTCAGTGGCACCCGCTCGCGCCAGGCCGGACCAAAAGCCACCATGACCCCCTGCTCCGGCAGGGCCAGGCTGTTCAGCCGCGCCAGCACCTCGGGCTCGAAAAAGCCGCCGCCGATATCCAGGCTGTTGTTTTCCAGCCCCTTCAGTATCGCATCCGCGGTCATGTCGTTGACTTCGAAGTTCAAGCCCGGATAGCGCCGGCGCAGCAGCGCCAATATAGGGTTGAGATCCATGCAGCTTAACGGTACCAGCCCCAGCCGCACCGTACCGGTGAGGCTGCCCTTCATCCCCTCCACCTCCAGCTTGAGATTGTCGTACTGGCTCAACAGGTTGCGGGCCCGCGCCAGCACCCGCTCCCCTTCCGGGGTAAAGCCCTCGAACTGCTTGCCCCGGCGCACCAGGGCAATGCCCAGCTCGTCCTCCAGCTGTTTGATACGCATCGACAGGGTCGGCTGGGTAATACAGCAAGCCTGCGCCGCCCGGCCGAAGTGCCGTTCCCGCTCCAGGGCACAGAGATACTGCAGCTGCTTGATGTCCATGATGCCTTCGCTCTTTAATCACTAAAAAATATGATTTCTACTTGTTTTGATAGACTACATCTTTCACCACATCGAGTCTTTCGATTAGATTGCGGCCCGGCAGCTGTCTACACTGGCCACCATATTAAACTGCCTTCGCCGATTGTTGTGATGTCTCACTGTCAGCCCGAAATACTGCCCGGCTATCATTATGTGGCCACCACCGCCAGGGGCACCCATGCCCTGGCCAACGAGGTACCGCTGGCCATACTGCTCAACGGTGTCAGCCATGCAGTCATGATGGTCAGCCCCTGTCAGCTGGACGAGTTCATCACCGGCTTTCTGGTCAGCGAAGGCATCATCAAACACCCGCGAGAAATCCACGATCTGGAATTCCATCGCCAAGGCGATGCCCTGGAAGCCCGGGTCACCCTGGGCAATGGCGCCCATTATCGCTGGAAAGAGCACAAACGTAGCCTGGCCGGTCGCACCGGCTGTGGCCTGTGTGGCATCGAATCGCTGGCTCAGGCTTTGCCCGGGCTGCCGCGCCTGCCGGCGGCCCCGTTACCGCCCGTGACCGCCCTGGAAAAACTGCACCGGCAGCTGCCGGACTGGCAGCCCCTGGGCCAGGAATGCGGCTCCCTGCATGCGGCCTTCTTCGCCGATCTCGACGGTCAGATCCTGCATGCCTGCGAAGACGTGGGCCGGCACAACGCCCTGGACAAGTTGATCGGCACCCTGTTGCACCAGAAGTTATCGGCCGCACCCGGCATGGTGCTGATGACCAGCCGCTGCAGCATAGAGCTGGTGCAGAAAATGGGCCGGGCCGGCCTGCCCACCCTGGTGACCCTGGGGGCCCCCACCAGCCTGGCAGTGCGCCAGGCCCGGGAGGCCGGCCTCAACCTGCTGCATCTGTCACGCAAACAGAGCCCGCGGCTTTACTCCACTTCCATAACAGCACACGACCAAGAAACCAGACATCATCATGAAGACTAAGAAAATCAAATCCTATCAGGGACCGGCCGGCGGCTGGGGCGCCCTGGCTTCCACCACCCGTTTTGTGTTC